>JBLHLE010000358.1:0-6990 GCA_047620805.1 Pirellulaceae bacterium | reverse complement strand
TAATAGACATTGGCGGCCAAACGCGTCGGTCTTTTTTTCTCCGATACCGTACAAAGACAATGTCTCCTTCGACTCTTCAGAGAAATTGACCAACTTCGGAGTTTCGGCCTGCATGCGGAAGGCGAGTTCAAAGGACTCGATGACACCTTCCATCTGTTGATCCGTTTTGAGACGCTCCAGTTGCCGACGGTTCATCGTTTGAATCAGGTCAATACGTCGACGCTGGACTTTCGCTGGAATCTGCGAGTCGGTCAAGTGGCGGATGGGAGCTTTGTCCGCTGAGGATCCGACGTGCTGAATGGCCGTCCCCTGATGAATTGCGGGGAGGAAAGCACTGCTGAAGTTGCGTTCGCCTTCCTGGGGCAGAATCGTGATATACGAGGGGAGCTGCTGGTTTTCCGTGCCCAAACCGTAAGAAAGCCACGAGCCCATCGAAGGGACGGTGTCGAAGAGATTGCCCGTGTGGAGTTGCCGGATTGCCACTGGATGATTGGGGCTGTCGGCCTGCACCGCTCGCAGAACACAAAGGTCGTCGGCGTGCCGGGCAGTATGCGGCAACAGGTCACTCATGTAGAGACCGCATTCTCCTTGGTGCTTGAAACCGGAAACCGGACCCAGGAGTCGCGTGTTTTCGAGACCGACGGTCGCTTCGGTCACCGGCAGTTTGTAGGGAATCGGCTTGCCCGAACTCTTCACAAGTTCTGGTTTGTTATCGAACAGGTCCATCTGGGACGGCCCGCCGGACATGAACAGGAAGATTATGCGTTTGGCTTTGGGCGCAAAGTGTGGTTGCTTTACGGCCAAAGGTGACTTTCCGTCGTCCTTGCTCGTTTCCGCTGCGAGTTGCTGTTGAAGCATAGCGCTCAGCGCAAGCGAACCAAACCCGCAACTCGTGGCGCGAAGAAAGTCTCGGCGAGATGGGATCGTTGAATGATTGGGATGTTTCATAGGTGTTTTCCGGTCGTCAATTCAACGGGTTTATTGCTGTCGCCGCTTCGCGGCTAGTTTTTGAACTGGGGGGTTCGTGTCTGCGGGCTTACGCCCACAGCTATCTGCTGTCACGGCTTCGCCGTTAAAAGCCACAAACCTGGAACGGTTGAAATCGTGCGTTGATGATCATTGTCTCACTCGCGAAAACTATTGAAGCCCATCGCGGAGGATGCTGAGATGGGTTTGTTGATCGGTTGTGTTTGTTGATCGGTTGGGGATGTTGATCGGTTGGGGATGTTTCATAGGTGTTTTTAAGTCGTCAATTCAACGCGTTTATCGGTGCATCAATCGATCGGCTGTTTTAGCCACGAAGTGGTGGCAGCACATAGCTGCGGGCGTGAGCCCGCAGAATGCATAACTCACATGACGTCTAGCCGCGAAGTGGCGGCAGCAATTATCCATCATTGTTTCACTCGCGAAACAGGAAACTATTGGAGCCGAACACGGCGTGGCATACTTGAGTCCACGCTGCGGCCCGGTTTCCTTTAAGGTCCTCAGTACATTGGTCCAGGAAAGCCAGTGCGGTCTCGATTTCATTGGCCGTGGCTGGCCTGTTTATGGTTAGGAGGTAGAGTCGGTTGATACGAGCTTGCTCGTCATCGGGGTTGTCCATCTTCAGTCGCTCAGCCAGCTTAGTCGCCTGTTGTTTCACAAAAGGCGCGTTTAGCAGGAACAGGGCTTGAGTTGCGACGTTGGTGTTTGGCCGCGCGCCGGTGATGTCGTTTGGGTGTGGGAAGTCGAAGACGCTGAGTACTTCGAGTTCCCCGAGTGGCCGTTCGCGTTTGAGAGGGAGGTAGACAGAGCGTCGGTTTCCGATGTAGTCCGCAATTTTCCCAGCCCACGTCGGCGGGTTGACATTGCCGCCTGCACCTTGAATGTTGCCTTTCAACTCCAGGCCGAGCGACGACCCTCCGCGACCGGGGTCGAGCTGACCACTTGTCGCCAGCATCGCATCGCGAATCGATTCAGCAGTCAGTCTTCGACGAGGCATTTGCCAGAGCAGCTGGTTATCGGGATCTTGCTTCGCGGCTTGGGAGTTGTGTGTGGATGCCATTTGGTAAGTGCGCGACAACACCATCCGACGCACCGTCTTTTTCAGCGACCATTGATCGTCCCGACTCAGTCGGAAAGCGAGGAAGTCGAGCAGCTCCGGATGGCTGGGCAATTCACCATGCACGCCAAAGTAATCCACCGAGCGGACGAGGCCCTTCCCAAACAGATGGTGCCAGATGCGATTGACGAGCACTCGCGATGTAAGTGGATTTTCGGGATGCGTCAGCCACTGCGCCAGCTGCAAACGGCCACTGGTGTTCATGGGAATCTCATATTTGTTCGAGACTGCGACGGCACTGAGAAAACCGCGGGGAGCGATCTCTCCGAGAGCTTGAAAATCGCCTCCTCGGAAAATTGGACTGTCTTGGGGCTGTTCAATATCCCTTACGGCCAACGCCTGCATGCGATCCGGTCGCGCCCCGTCGAGTCGTTTGGTCAGGCTTGCCAACTCGCGATTGATTTCTGCGATGCGGGGGTTGGTTGATTCGACGGGTGGGCCGCTATAAATCTGTAGGGCAATGTTCGGTGCGGTAGGTTTCTTGCTCGCCTCTTCGCCCTCTTTCGCAAGCTGGAAGCTTACGCCACTTAGATCGACGACATGTGAATGATTGATTCCACCGCCCGCCCATCCAGGAACGATGCATTTTGCATAAACGGGTAACCCCGTGCCAGCCTGTATCCCTTTAATGGCGCCGAGTTGACAATTGTCGAAGTCCTCCTTGAATACAACTCGAGACGTACCAGATTCCATGACTGAGATCTCGTCGATCGCGCCGCCAAATCGACCGGAGAATGCACTCGCAGTGATATGCAATCGCACGTCGCCCGATCCATCTCCCGTAAATGTAAACGAAGCTTTGCTCAACAGCTGCGCGTTGTTGTTTTCGGTAGTGGGCTTTTCCGTCCTGGGAGTTTCCATCCAGGGCTTTGGACGATGAACGTGGTAAGCAAGCACGCCGCCATTCTTGCGTAACACTTGCAGTAGCAGGCCGTCCCCAGCGGCGGTCGCCTGACTGGCCCCAGCCCAGACCGAGGGACCGGCAGCAAAAGAGACGCGATATTCACGACCGACTTCGTTGGCCGAGACTCCGGACGTTAGGGTGAGTGAATTGGCTTGGTCGCCGACGACCTTCCGGGTGAATCGGTCCTTCTCATGCAGACGATTCAGCTGTTCGAGTTCAGCGCGGAACTTCTGCTGCTTCTGGCTAAGTTCCTGTCTAAGCCGTTCGTATTCGGTATCGGCTCCCGGCAATTCAGGGAGCGTGACGTGTGTGATTTGGCTCCAGACACCGGGGCCGTCATAGCTGGTGGTACGCGTGCTGCGAAAGATACCCGCCAGGGCATAGTAATCGGCCGTGGGAATAGGATCGAACTTGTGATCGTGGCACCGCGCGCAGGATATTGTTTGCCCAAGGAAAGTGCGCCCGATCCGATCGATCTGATGGTCGACCACATCCGCGTCCAACTGCCCCTTGATGTAATTCTGCAGCGTCCACGGACCGATCGCCAAATATCCGGTCGCGATGATTTGCTCGCGGCGTTGCTCCATGCTTTCAGCGGGCAACAGATCACCGGCGATTTGCTCGTGGATAAAGCGATCCAGCGTTTTGTCGTTGTTGAAGGCTGCAATGACGTAGTCGCGATAACGCCAAGCATCGCGGACCAGGACGTTACCTTGAATGTCGGCGAGGTCCGCGTAGCACGACAGATCGAACCAGTGCCGAGCCCAATGGTCTCCGAACGCAGGCGATTCCATTAGCCGGTCGACGACTTTTTCGTAAGCGCGATCGGACTGGTCGTTAATAAAAGCTTCGATATCGTCGGGCGTTGGTGGCAAGCCGGTGAGGTCAAACGTGACGCGACGCAGCAGTGTGTAGCGATCGGCGCTGCTTGCCGGACTGAGCCCTTCTGACTCAAGTCTTGCCAGAATGAAGGCATCGAGCGCATCACGAGGCCACTTCGCATCCTTAACCGTTGGGACGGCAGGCAGCGCGATCGGCTGAAGAGCCCAGAGTTTTTTGGGAGCTGTTTTTGGTGCTTTTGACTCGCGCGGGTCGGGCGCTCCCATCTCAATCCATTTCTCCAGCAGGGCAATTTCGCTGGCCGGAAGTTTTTCTTTCGGCGGCATCTCGTAGCTCTCGTATCGAACCGCCTCCATCAAGAGGCTTTCCCCTGGCTTGCCGGGAACGATAGCCGCCCCTTCACTTCCTCCCTTTTGCCACCCGTGACGAGAGTCGAGCACCAACCCGCCTTTCGCTTTGCCGGACTCATGGCTGTGGCACTCGTAACAACGGCGTTTGAGGATCGGTGCGATCCGTTTCTCAAAGAATTCGATGTCTTCTGCGCTGGCTGAGATACCCGCCTCCTTGCCAGCTACAGTCTCCTTGCCAGTAACATTATCCTGTGCGGTGGCAGACGTGCAAAAGAGCAAGAACGCCATACAAACACGAAGTGCAAGCGAGTTAGTCGCAGTGAGTTTGCCAAGCGGGAAGTCGCTGTAGAAAATGCTACGAGATTCCTGATTCGTGCTCGAGTCTATCGATAATGGGAATAACGCCACCGACATTTCATTCCGCTCCATTCATTTTCGGTGGATCACGCAACTCATCCAGCAAACTGTTGTAAGCCGTGCGAATATGGTCTCGCATTTCATTCTCCGCGAGTTTAACGTCGCCGGCCACGAGGGCGGAGTAAATGCGTGCGTGCGAGTTATTAGTCTCTTTGCGGCGTTTGTCAGACCAACGAATCCGCGCTAGATGAGGCTGCAACTCTTTCATGAGAATGGCGAGCAAATTCGTCATCACTGTATTGCCGGATAGCCGCCCAAGTTCCAGGTGAAACTGAATATCCAACTCGACATATTCAGGTGATTCGTCCGTCAACGGAATGCTGGCCATTTCCTCTAGGATTTGGCGCAAGCGAAACAGTTCTGCCAGCTCCGGCCGCTGAGCCGCCCGAGTCACCATCGACATCTCTAATGCTTCACGCGTTTCCAACAGATGAAAGAGGTTCTGATCTTGTTGCACCATTAATTCTCCAAACTGGTGTTCCAAGTGCGAGCCGCTTGTTGGCGAGTGCGTAGTGGACTGGACGATCGCACCGACACGCGGGACGACCTTCACCAACCCCTTTCCCTGAGCTGCCAGCAGCGCATCTCGGACCATGCTAGACTTAACCCTAAATTGAACGGCTAACGCGCGAATAGGAGGTAAACGCTCGCCATGTTCGAGATTCCTACTGGCGATCAATTCTTTGATTAGGTCAACGACGTCCGTCACTGCCAGCGTGAGCGACATCAATTCTGTCCGCATTCATTGCTCCATATGCTGATTATCAGCGACTGTCTAGAAATCACCTCTGATTATCACGCCGCTGATTTCCTCAGTCAATCGCATTCTGATCTAGTTGCTAGGTACCATGTTTTATCCAGAATATTCATTGGCGTTTGCCATTTTCTTCGACAGTAGTTGAACACTCTACTGATAATCACCGGAGATATTGATGATTTGTGATTAAGAATTGATCGCATACTAGTAATCAGATGATATGCACTTTTCGAGTCAATCGAGTCCACACCATGAAGCGTCAAAACCAGGCCTCCTCGTTCGGGATCGAAGTCTCTTCAAGCGATTCCAATAACAGCCGTCGAGTACTCCGTGTTCTGCATTATTGGCGGAGCGAACGGTTAACCAATGATTGGCTGAGGCGACGATGGTATTGCGGAGCTAAGCCTCCGGCAAATCACGCGTAAATCGTAGTACTTGTTTAACTCGCGCTAACAAGACGGTAGGCTAATTGTTTGGATTCGAAACCTCAAGACAATATCGTGGTCTTCTTGAATCGCAGCGAGGATATGCAAGCAGTCGATTTCGTCAGCCAATTACATAGCAGTGTCAAGAATCAACGAACCAGTGACTATCCTCCGAGGGTTTCCAAAGAACGTGATTTGTTAATCGGGGTTTTCATTCTTGGAAGTCGTTTTCCGAAAGTCTTCCCGCCTCCGGCTACGGTGTTAAACGCAGCAGAAATCTGGTACGACTCGCCGTTGGTTTTGACAGCACCTTTCTCCATCCCGTATACTCAACGAGCAGCGCTGTCGGCAGCGCTCTCATTATTCGACACACGCGAGTCATCGTGCTTTTTTATTCGCAAACTCGTCACTCTAAGACTTCTATTGTGCGACGTCGTGGGTTGACCTTAGTTGAATTGCTGGTCGTCATTACGATCCTAGGCATTCTTGTCTGCATGCTTCTACCCGCCGTACAAGTGCCTCGAGGAGGCAGTCGCCGTACTAGATGTAGGTCTCGGCTCCAAAGTATCGGACTCGCTACCCATATGTATTTTGACGTTCACGGTTCCTTTCCGCCCGGCGTAGCGGACACTGACAACGATTTCCGCCAATGCCAGTACAATGGCTTTGTGCTGATATTGCCGTACCTGGAACATAAAGACCTGCACGGACGTTATGATTTCGATTTGGCGTGGGACACAGGATCGAATCCGGACAGTGCTTCGCAAGAGATGGTTTGCTTTCAGTGTCCGACAACGCGCAGCGCCGATCCTGCCAGTGCATTTGATCGACACATCGGAACGCCAGCCGATTTTGCTTTTTGCAAAGGTGGCGCTGCGTATCTCTGTAATAATCCACTCGACGACACCGTGCGCGGCATGTTTGATATTAACAGTTCGGTTCACCCTCGCGAGGTGACTCGCGGACTTAGCAACACACTTGCCGTTGGCGAAGCTGCCTACGGCGGGCACCTTCGAGGTCAGACTCTGCACGGTCCAAGTCGTGTCGTGCCAAGTCAGGTTTGGACGAAAGCCAGCTTTGATGGTGAGGGCTGGTTTAGTCGAAAGGGCGGAGGCGGATCGATACTCGCTGTTACCGCCCAAAATGCGGGACCGGATCATGTGTTTGGAACGGTCGATGATTTACTCACGCCGCCG
>JBLHLE010000357.1:0-6997 GCA_047620805.1 Pirellulaceae bacterium | reverse complement strand
AAACTTCGATGCGGGATAAGCGCCTAGGAATGGGGCTGTTACTTTGGAGGCCAGCGAACCGATGTTGACGAGATGTCCTTCCGACTCGAGGAGATGGGGCAATGCTGCCCGAGTGCAACGAACCGCCGATAAAAAATTGACTTCCCATAGTTCTTGAAACTGTGCCGGTGTCGTTTCCGTTACTCGGCCTCGCATCGACAGACCCGCGTTGTTGATCAACGCATCGAGTCGCCCGAACTCCTCAATGGTTTTCTCGACGAGAGCCGTAACGTCTTCGTCGATAGTTACGTCGGCGACAATCGCAATGACGTCGCCGCCCAATTTTCGCAGCGACTCGGCGGCCGCTTCTAAACGCTCGGCATTGCGAGCGACAATAGCAACGCGCGCACCTGCGCGTGCGAATGCTCCAGCCATGTCGAGTCCAAACCCGGATGAGCCTCCCGTAACGACGACGACTTTGTTAGACCAAGCGGACATAATTGCCAATGCAAGTGGATTCTGTGTGGGGCGTTTTGCCCGCGCAGTGAATCGGAGCAGTTAATGCTTTGTAAATTCAGTGACTTTCCAAGTGACTTCCATGCTGGGCGCTTGTCCCATGCGTTGGACTCGCAGGAAACGTTTTGGGTATCCCAGATCGCTATCGAACTCGGCGCGCAGAGCGACATCGGGCGTCGATTGATCGGCGGTTCCTGCGGCGTGTTTCCGGAGGCTTTCGACGTCGGTTGCGATTGTCCGGAACATGCCGTCGATGGACCACGTCTCCCAAGTGCGACCTGGTGGCAGGTCCCGCTCGTTTCGTTTTGCGGAAACAACCTTTCCAGAGCGGACCTCCACGCGATAAACTGCCGCTTGGCGGCCTTCGACCGTAGTTTCCAGATCGTAATTCTGAAGTCGTTGAGTTTGCCAGCGTTCCCGTTGGGATTCAAAAACATTGGGATCTAAGACCGGGATCGGTCCCGGGCCAAATAGCCGTTGGCCGCCAAAAACAATAGCCAGTGCAAAAACTGCTCCGATCACCACACCCAGGACGGTGGCTTTGGCACGGCGAAGTTTTGGGCTCTCTTGAGTCACGGTGCAATTGGCCTGGCGGCAAAAATAGAGTAGGGGACTGCGGAATGAAATGCATCACGGTAAGATGATGGTCCACAACGAATTCTAGGAATTAATGATGAATCACCCGAAACTTATCGGACAGAATCGAGCTCGTACGAAGACGGTCGCCACCGTCGGACCCGCCTGTGGCAACATCAACGCTCTCGTCGAACTGATTAATGCAGGAGTCGACGTATTCCGCATCAATATGGCTCACGGGACACGGCAAGACCACGATCAGATGGTAGCCTTGATTCGCGAGGCAAGCAAGCGTTGCGGGAGCATCACGGGGATTCTCGTCGACTTAGCCGGGCCGAAGTTTCGACTTGGTCAATTGCCTGGCGACGAGATAAGTTGCCAAATCGACGATGTCCTTACGTTTGTCGCGGGGACGGCTAGCGACGATCCCACTCAACTCACCTGCAACTATCCCAAGCTGGTTGACGAATTAAAGATAGGCGACAGCGTCATGCTGGCCGACGGCACGGTAGGGCTGACCGTGGAGGAAGTTAAAAACGGGGAGGCCAAGTGCCGCGTCGTTGATTCCGGCATCATCCGCAGCCGCCAGGGAATTAATCTCCCCGGTGTAGTACTGTCCATTCCAGCGCTGACCGAAGCCGATTTATCCAACGCTCAATGGGCCGCCGAAACAGGAGTCGATTTTGTCAGCCTGAGCTTCGTCCGTTCCCCCAATGAGATAAATACACTCATCGGTTTGCTCCATAAGTTTGGTTCCGATGCATTAGTTATCGCCAAGATTGAAAAACGCGAAGCGCTCGAATGCCTCGACGAAATCGTCCAGGCGAGTGGCGGGGTCATGGTTGCTCGTGGCGACTTGGGCGTCGAGATTGACGTCGCGATAATGCCCATGGAGCAGAAGCGGATCATCCGCGCTTGCACGCGCTGGCAAAAGCCAGTCATCGTTGCCACGCAAATGCTCGATAGCATGCAGCAGTCGTCTCGTCCAACTCGCGCCGAAGCAACCGACGTCGCGAACGCGATTATCGACGGAGCCGACGCCTGCATGCTCTCCGGTGAAACGGCGATCGGACTGTATCCGGTGGAAGCCGTGAAAATGATGAATCGAATCATGGTCGCCACCGAGTCCGTGGTGCTTGGGGAACCACATTCGCGGCTGGAGAAAATGTCGGATCCTGTCGTCCATCAAATCTCTCGCGCTGTGATCAGCGGGGCCGCTCACATTTCCCACTTACTCAATGCGAAATTGATTGTGATCGCCACTCGAAGTGGCGCTACGGCGCTGGTGCAATCGAAACACCGCAGTGCCATTCGGACTCTTTGTGCCAGCCATCGCGAAGATACGCTGCGGCGAGTCACGTTGTTCTGGGGCATCGTACCCGTCGCCAATGCCCCGATGGAAAGCGGACCAAGGCTGCGGGCCTTTCTAACCGAAAAGGGAATTCGCGAGGATTGGCTCGAGATCGGCGACCGCATCGTGTTCGTTACTGGAAGTGAAGTCGTCCCACAAGCGCACAACTTGGTCGTCGTTCACGAAGTCGAAGCATAGAATCTCGTAGGAGGTGACTTTTTGTCGACTGGCGAGCCAGAGAACGCAACGCGCCACCTACCTGCGATTCTCAACCTGCGATTCTCAACCTGCGATTCTCAACCTGCGATTCTCAACCTGCGATTCTCAACCTGCGATTCTCTAGGAGTACTCGAGTGGAATTGCATCGCCTTTGGTCAAAGTGAACGGACGATCTTGACTGTCGCGGATTTCGGTGTGTGGATCGATGCCGAGAAGATGGTACATGGTGGCGACGAAGTCGGCGGGACCGACTGGTGATTCGGCAGGGTAGGCGCCGATCTTGTCGGAGGCGCCGTAGACTTGTCCGCCTTTGATTCCCGCACCCGCCATCGCGACTGTATAGACATCGGGCCAGTGTTCGCGGCCGCCGTTCTTCAAAGTCACTTTTGGCGAGCGACCAAACTCGGCGGCAACCACGACCAAGGTTTCATCCAGCTGCCCCGTCTGCTCGAGATCGGTCATCAGCGCATGAAATGCCTGATCGTAGGGGGGCATGAGATCCTGCTTGAGAGCTTTGAAATTATTCCAGTGGGTGTCCCAGGCAAATCCGTTTCGCCCTTGAGTTCGTTGCCAATTGCATTGCACCAGCCGCGTACCGGCATCTAGAAGGCGACGCCCGAGTAATACCGACTGACCGAACAGATTGCGCCCGTATCGCTCTCGAGTCTCTTTGTCGACGCCCGCTAGATCGACAGCACTACGCACGGCTTCTGATCCAACTACGTCGATAGCTTTGGCTTGGTAATCTCGCAGCGATTCCGCCAAGGCATTTTCGCGTAAATAATCGGTCTGCTGGTTGAGCTGTTCAACCAATCGTAAACGTCGGCGGATTACATTCGAAGAAACGCTCGGCGCGAGCGGTAAGTGTTTAAGTCGAAAATCCTCGTCATTCGGATTTCCAGCGGTTAACATCGGGTCGTACTTTCCACCGAGAATCCCGGCGAACTGACCAACGCGACGACCACCGGCTACATCCATGCGATGAGGCACGATGACAAATGGAAACATCGGACCATTGCCTGGAGAAATTCGCGCCAAACATGATCCCATGTGAGGCATATCCTTCCGCGACATCGAATTTGCATCCGGCACGGATCCTAGATATTCGTAGCCCGTGAACATTTGGTATGAACCGCGCGCGTGATCATTATGGGTGTGATGCATCGACCGGATCAACGCCATCTGGTGCATATGCTTGGCAGACAAAGGACAATGTTCGCCGAAGCGAATTCCCGGCGTCGTCGTCTCGATCGTGTCGAACTCGCCGCGAATCTCCACGGGAGCATCGGGCTTAGGATCGAACATGTCGTGCTGCGGATTGCCGCCAGATAGATAGAGAACGATACAATTCTTCGCGCGACCGAAGCCCGCCCCGTGTTGTTTCTGCTCTTCGGCAGTAACGGAACGAGGGGTAAGATTGGAAAGGCTCAGGCCAAGCATCGAAAGCCCGCCAACACGAATCATGTCCCGGCGGTTCATACTATTGCTAGAAAGCCGGCTGGGAGAGTTATCGAAAAGTGTCAGCATGTGACGCTCCAGCTAGTCCGTGGGAGAACGTGCAAATTTACAATACGATGTAGCTCTTGGTTGCAGAACATATTACCATTAATTGATGTATCGGTGTATGACAATCTGTAAACCCAGCGAATCGGTCTGTTTTCCATGGGAAATATGCATTAGTTGAATCCCGTTTCCAGACTTTACGAGAAGGAAGTTCGTTTGCATAAACGCCAAACCATCGTGCACTGGTTGCAATGCAGTGGCCTGTTTCAGGTTGTCGCGTTTGCCTTTCATCTTTTGAGTTCGCTGCAGCTTGGCGACGCCGCCCCCTTTGTGGAGCAACTCTCTCCCCCCGTCGTTTGCCGTGGGGAGACAACTCAGGTCGAAATCACTGGCCAAGAGTTGGACGGTGCGATCGAATTGTGGACGTCACTGCCAGGAGTGACATTGCGGGCCAAGGTGAAGGGAACGAGTGAAGCCGAACGCGCGGTGTTTGACGTCGAGGTTCCGCTAGATACTCCATTGGGATTGTATGGTCTTCGCGTCGCCACTCGGAGCGGTCTGAGTAACGTCCATGTTTTTCTGGTGGATGGCCTACCAATTCAGACTCGCGAGTCTCAAGCTTCCAGCAAGTCGGCTGAAGAGAACTCCGCGATGAAGATCGAATTGCCGGCTTCGATTACGGGAATCTGTCGCGAGGCGGCGATCGACCGCTACTTAATTGACGTACAGGCGGGGCAAGATGTTTCGTTCGAGGTCGTCGGCAATCGGTTTGGCAAAGATTACGATCCGCTCGTCATCGTTCGCGACCAGCGGGGCCGAAGAATAGTTGAACGAGATAACGACGCCGGTCTCTTCTTCGATTGCCGGTTCAGTCATACGTTCGAGACGACCGGAACATATACTGTCGAGGTCCGCGACGCGCGTTTTAAAGGCAATCCGACATGGCACTACGTTTTGCGGATGGGCGACTTTCCAGCAGCTCAAGTTGCGATTCCATCAAGTATCAAACCGGGCGGAGATGCCGTACTGCAGTTGCCCGAAGTACCTCATCCGAACATCGAAGTGGCGAGTCGCCCGGGTCTACGCGCCGGCTGGTTTTTCGGCGAGTTTCGAAAAGCCAGTGGCAAAATGGCGACTTGGATTCCTTTGCACGTCGACAATAACGCAGCACAGGTTGAATCTGAACCCAACGACGTAGCGGAAAAAGCGAACCTCGTCGCCCTCCCGCTGGCGATTTGCGGAGTACTACAAACGCCGGGCGACGTCGATCATTTCCATCTCGAATTGACCAAGGGGCAATCAGTTTCGGTTCTCGGCGTGGCTAGCATTCTCGGATCGCCAGCCGACTTGGAATTAGTGATGTTCCATCCGACCGGATCTGAAGCGAAACGAGTCGACGACATCTCTGTCCGCGAAGGCTCGGACACGTGGACGATGGATGCGATGTTCGACTTCACCGCGAGAGAGGACGGTTTGCACATTCTCCGGGTGGGGGATCTAGCGGGTGACGGTGGTCCAGCGTTTGCCTATCGAGTGGAGGTGACGACTTCTGGCGCGAAGTTGTCTTTAAAGTCGGAAGTGGCGCGAATCACGTTACCGCAAGGAACTTATCAACCGATACCGTTAAAGATCACTCGTAGCGGGTTTGCCGGACCGATTTCGCTAGAACTGCGCGGTGCTCCGACAGGGGTTTCGTTGGAACCCAACACGATTCCGGAAGACGCTACCGAATTCGTGTGCCACCTGATGGCGGATGACTCCGCCGCACTGTCGTTGTCAACGCTGCAAATAGTAGGACATTGGGAATCCGAAGATCCGGTGAAAGGCAGTGTTGAAGCGATCGCCGTAACACATCCGTTGCTCGACCGCCGGATCAAAAGCAAGGACTTGATTCTGTTCGCCCTCCGCGCCGATCAAGTTCAGTTACCTCCCTCACTCACAACGCGAATTGCACTCATGGTCACATCGCCCGCGCCATTCGACGTCCAGCTTCCCGACAGACTTGTTTCGGTGACGAAGTATATCGATGCCAAGTTTCCGATCCAGACAACTCGCAACGCAGGGTTTGGGCAGCCGATTTCATTCACCGGCAACGGCGGACAAATTGGCGACGAGTCGGAGGAACGCAGCAACATATTCTTGCAATTTACGACGGCAACTGACGAAATGCCGAACGTGGCCGGGTTGGTGTTCAATCGTATTTTGACCCGCTACGAAAAATTTCGCGTGAACTTTAGCGCTACAGCGGAACACGAGGGACGTCGAATAACACTGAACCGCACTTTTGAAATGGATGTGAAGGCGGCTTTTGCTCCGGCGTCCGAGATGCCGACGGTCGAATTACAGCCCGGTGAAACGACGACAGTTCGCATGTTGGCCAACCGAGCAACGGGATTTACTGGGGCCGTTACAATGGCAGCGACGCCACTCGCCGGATTTTCGCATCCGAAAGTCATTGAGATTCCGGCCGGTCAAGATCACTTCGATTTTCAGCTAACTGCCGATGCCGATACCGCACCCCGACAGTATCAGCTGCGTTTCACAGCGAGCGGCCAGGTTGGAAAATACGAAGAGAGCATCAACGGCCCAATCATGTCGATCGACGTCAAGAAACCGCCGGAAGAAAAGAAACCTGCAGCGAAGTAAACCTGCAGCGAAGTAACTGTCCGCAGCGACGTCACCGCCTGAAGAAAAGAAACCATGAGAACCATTGGCTCCCAAAATCTTTTGATCTGCGTTTCATTGCTCTGTGTTTCGTCGATTCACGTGTGGAGCTTCGCTGCTCCCTCCCACGCGGCCGATGCCGAACGACGAGAGTTAGAAGTATTGCCTTCGCAAGTTACACTCGGCAGC
>JBLHLE010000356.1:0-6998 GCA_047620805.1 Pirellulaceae bacterium | reverse complement strand
ACGTGACCGCATTGCAAGCTTCTTCAGTCAATCGTTGAGCTCGCATGCCACTCTCTTCCACACCTAATAATGCAGGAAATGTCAACTTGCCCCGCTCTGAATCTTTTTGCGTCCGTTTGCCCATGGCTTCATCACTACTGCGAACGTCAAGTAAATCATCAACGACTTGAAATGCAAGTCCAAGACGCTTTCCATAAATCGTTAACGCGTCCAGTTGTTCACTCGTCGCTCCACTGACTAACGCTCCGAGACGCAAGGAAACCAGGAACATTGCACCCGTCTTCCGGCGATGTATCGCTTCCAACGTCTCTACGGTCCCATCCAAATTCTCAGCGCCAAGGTCGTCGACTTGCCCGCCGACCAAGGCCGAAGCACCGGCCGCTCGAGCTAGCTCCGCACAACAGACCGCGGCTAATTCCGGGGGCTGTATTTTCGTCGCCAACAACTCAAACGCTCTTGGAATCAACGCGTCTCCTGCAAGGATAGCATTTGCTTCGCCAAACTTCGCATGACAAGTTGGCAAACCCCGGCGAAGATCGTCGTCATCCATCGCTGGAAGGTCGTCGTGGATTAAGGAATAACAGTGAATCATCTCCACGGCACCCGCCGCTGGCAGTGCCAGCCTACGGTCATAACCGCAAGCCTCTGCTGCCATTAACACTAACATCGGACGCAATCGCTTGCCGGGTGAAAGCAGACTGTAACGTATTGCCTCACGAAGTATTTCCGGACAATCACCGTCAAACTGAGAATATTCGTCCAACGCGTCGTTTATTTCTGGCAGCAGTTGTTGCGCGTATTGCGGAAAAGTGGAGGCTGGGGGCTGAACCATGAGTTGATCGGTGTGCCTAACTGCATTTGTATCAATGGTTTAGGTTGCGTTGATGTCGTTGTGTGCCATTCTCGACGAGGTCAAATTACCTCCTCCAGCAAGGTAGTTAATTCTAAAAGAGGCTGCGGCCGTCGTCTATGCTGTCGTCGCCACCGTCGACCCCCTTGTTGGGGGTGCTTTTGGGGGAGGCTGACCGTCGTCTGCCACGAGTCTCGGCTTTCTCTTCTAGCGAAAGGTGCTCATCATCAAAATTCGCAGTCTGAGCGATACCATCTTCACCCAGCCGCACCAGAGTTTCGATTTTCCGTTCGGCTCGATCCAGAATCTGATAACAGAGTTTCAAGTGCCGGATTCCCTGTTCGTAGGATTGGAGTGAATCGCTCAGTCCGAGTTTGCCGTCTTCGAGTTCGCGAACGATTCGCTCCACCTCGTCCCGAGCGTCCTCGAAGCTCGGCGCGTCAGTTTCCGTTCTAACTTTCTTTTTTGCCATTACCTATGACTCCGTTGGAGTGTTCTCAATTGTCGATGGGCAAATTCCATCTTGGTAAGTGAGGTCAGCTTTGATTTATGAAGTATGTTTATCGGTATTCTTGGGATCAATTTCTTCTTGATGCAGTTCTTCCACGCGACTGGAGATACGACCCGCGGCGGTGGTTGTCACGATTCGATCTCCTTCGCGGAGAGATTCGGTGGAGCGAACAACTTCGCCAGTTTCATTTTGTGTGACGCTATAACCGCGCCCGAGGATTGCTAACGGGCTCAACGATTCCAACTTGCCTGCCGAGACTGCAAGTTTTTGGTGTGCAGTTTGATGTTGTTGTACAATGGCGCGGTTCGCGCGCTGTTGTAGGTCGTCAAGGTATTGGCTAAGTTCGCGAATGCGTTCGAGCGGTGCTCGCAGGACTCGTCGATTTGCGAGCGAATCGACTTGGTTTCGAGAACGCGACGCGAGATTTCTAAGCGAGGCAACTAACCTTTGTCGAAAGGAGTCGAGTGTTTGAACGACTTCGTCTTGATGGGGGACGATACGTTCGGCGGCTTCGGTTGGCGTGAGTGCGCGGACGTCGGCGACTAAATCGCTGAGCGTCACATCAATTTCATGGCCGACAGCGGACACCGTGGGGATCTTGGACATGAAGATCGCTCGGACGACAGCCTCTTCATTGAAGCACCACAGGTCCTCCATACTTCCGCCACCGCGAGTGACGACAATTACATCCGGAGCGGGACGCAAGCGATTGGCTGCGCGAATGCCCCGAGCGATTTGAGTGGAAGCGCCTTCGCCTTGAACTCTGGTCGGAATCACGATTACGTCCACGCCCTTCCAGCGCCGTCGCAGAACTTCGAGGAAATCGCGAATCGCTGCTCCAGAGGGACTTGTAACAACGGCGATGAGTCGCGGTATTTTTGGCAGGGGTTGCTTATGGGCGGGATCGAACAGGCCTTCCGCTGCCAGCTGTTTCTGCAGTTGTTTGAGTGCCATTTGCATGGCGCCCTGCCCCAGCGGCTCCACTTTTCGCAGTACGAGTTGGTATCCGCCGCGGGGCGGATAAACGTCCATAGCGCCGAGGCAAATCACTTCCATGCCATCTTCGATTTCAAAGTCCAGCTTTTGGGCGGTGGTGCGCCAAATGACAGCTCGAATCTGAGCCGACTCGTCTTTGAGTGTAAGGTAGATGTGACCTGAACGGGGTCGCGCAACATCGGAGACTTCACCGCCAACCCAAACCATTGGAAACGTCTCTTCCAAAGCTTGTTTAATAATAGCGGTAAGTTGTGAGACGGAGAGCACGCGCTCAGGAGGATCATCTTGCTGGTGGTTGTAGCCGTATTCCATAGGGGATAGTTATACGGCACGACAGCAAAACGCGGAAGGATATCGGTTTTGCTGTAAAACTACAGCAGTCGGCGGCTTACGTCATTCCCGTGTGGGCGATTCTGATGATTCTGTACCCGTCGCTGGTACGTTGAATGGTATCGATCCACTTGGCTCCACGCCACTGATAGCGTATCTGCACTTTGGGGAGGCTTCCGGCCAGTAAACTTTGCTTGGCGAGTTTCAGTGCGGGACCCGCGACTTGAGTGGGAGCAGCGCGGGCACTGGTCATGACCAATACTTGTTCGCCGAAATATTCGATGTCGGAAAACAGCACTTCGATTTCATCTGGCGAAAGATACGCTTCGTGAACGGGAGGCAGTTCAGAAAGATCCATGCCGCCGTGGTTGACGGGTTGCTCAACTGCTTGCGTTTTTGGCGAATCATTGCCTAACGCTCGATTCGCTTCGTCCGGAATACGCAATCGAAACCAATCGCGGCGTGACATTTCAGGTGATCTAGGACTCATCATTGACCTCGATTGTGGGCGGCGGCAGGAAAGGTGATGGGGAGGACGCTGGTATCGGCCTCGATTCGTTTGGAGCGGCGTGGCACTGCAGGCAGTTCGCGCGCCAAGGGTGCGTCGTTTGCAGACCGCCGGCCGCCGTTCTGCCGTGACATCCAAGGCAATCGTTACGCATCCAAACTGGGTGTGGTACCGATGGCGGCGCGGTAGTGAATGCTCGCGAACCGGGCG
Organism: Pirellulaceae bacterium; assembly: GCA_047620805.1. GTDB lineage: Bacteria > Planctomycetota > Planctomycetia > Pirellulales > Pirellulaceae > JBLHLE01. Next base: position 3,593 of record JBLHLE010000356.1, on the reverse strand, counting down.
ACGATTCAAGGCCGACGAACGAGTTGTCCATATTTGGGTTGTCCATATTTGGGTTGTCCATATTTGGCATCGTGGACGGTCGGTCGCTGCTACGTTCGACGTGGCACTGGGTGCAATTGGTGTAAAACGGGTGAGGCATTTTCGAGGCCCGCAGGGTGGACGTGCGAATTCCGTGCTCGTGGCACGCCATGCAAGCCTGCGACGACATCTGCGCGATGCCGTGTGGCACGGTCGGCGGCGCGCCATCGTAAGCTCGCAACAGTGTCCGTTTCGTCAACGAGCTGAGTTTCTCTGCGGAGTCGATCGATACCGGCGATTGGATCGCTGTGCCAATGGGACCTGACTCACTGACTCCTGGTGCCGCGGTCATCTGCTTGAGCGAACTCAGGCCCGCGGTTTGCTTCTGTTTTAGCGACGCGCGGACTGCCGGAAAATCGGTGTACGTGGTGGAGGGAACTACGACCGACTGTTCCACCCGCGCGGATTCTGGTGCAACGGTATGTTGCTCGTCGCGCGGCGGGTTCATCGGAGAACGTACACCGATGAAGTAACCGCTCACTGCTGCGCAAATGAGTCCGAACGCCAAAATTGTCGACGTGCGAATGCCCGCGCCTTCGTTTCGTCGGTCTTCGCTACGGGATCGGCGATCCTCTCCGCGACGTTCTTCAAGGGAATGATCTGACATCGGACTGCCTTATGTCTTGGTGATTTGCACTGCTGACTTTTTGTAATCGGGTTCTTTAGAGAACGGATCGATTGCATCGAGCGTCAGCACGTTTACCAATTGTGTTTCGTCGAAGAACGGTACGAAGACAGTTCCCCGAGGCGGGCGACCGCGACCGTCGATCCAAACGGGCATCTTCAACTCCCCTCGGCGAGATTTGATGAGGACTTGATCGCCGTTGGCCAGGCCGCGGTCGCGGGCATCCTCGGCGTTCATTTCGATGTAGGCCGATGGCATGGCGCGATGCAATTCCGGGACTCGACGCGTCATCGAACCGGTGTGCCAGTGCTCCAGAACTCGACCAGTCGTCAGCATTAGCGGATACTCGTCGTCCGGCGATTCAGCAGGCGGTTCCCAAGGGGCGAACCAGACCTGGGCGCGATTGTCATCGGTCGAGGAATGATAAAACTGAAATTTGGCGCCAGCGGAAACATACGGATCGTGCCCTTCGCTAAAGCGGAACAATGTTTCGTGCCACGTGCCGTCGGGACGTTGTACGACAGGCCAACGCAGTCCGCGAGCTTTCACATATTCTTCGTAAGGAGCCAAGTCCTTATGCTTCATGCGCGTGAACTGCCGATACTCCTCGAACAAGTAGCGATCGACGTTCATGTCGTAGTAGTGTTCCCATTCCCAGATCGGAACGATCGTCCCGTTTTCATCTTTGGCCTCGAACAGGAATCGACCGTCCTTGTCTTTCATGCCGGCGAGTCCGCGTTGGAAGAGTTCGCGAGCAACGGCGATCGTTTGCCACGTATCGTCGCGGGCTTCGCCTGGTGGTTCGACCATCTTGAACCACTGTTGAGTACGTCGCTCCGAGTTTCCGTAGATCCCATTTTTTTCGACCCACAGGGACGAGGGTAGGATTAGGTCCGCCAACTGAGTTGTTGCCGTCGGATAGACTTCTGAAACGATAAGAAATTTTTCCTTCTGCCCAGCTTTGGCGTTGAATAGCTTGTTCAAGTTGGGGAGGGATTGGCCAGGGTTGGTGACTTGCACCCAGATGGTATCGATGTCGCCACCAGCTGCGGCCGGAGTGCAGAACTGTTCCCACATCTTAACGGTGTGGTGTCCCGGAGTGGCATTGATACGCCCTGCGGGAAGATTCCAGATAGTTTCGGCGTGTTGGCGGTGTTCCGGCTTCATCACCACTCGACCGCCCGGCAGCGCGTGCGCCAGCGTGCCGACTTCGCGAGCGGTACCACATGCGGAAGGTTGACCCGTGAGACTCGTGGGAGCGTCGCCGGGGCGTCCAAAGTGGCCACTCAGTAAGTGCACTCCGTGGATCAGGCAGTTCATCGCAGTTCCGCGAGTGTGTTGGTTGACTCCCATGCACCATAGCGACGTAATCCGAATTTCTCGGCGGCCAAAAAGATCGGCCAGCATTCGAATGTCGGCGGCGGGGACTCCCGATAACTCTTCTACGTGCTCGGGTGTATACGGTTTTAACATTTCCTTGTACTCGTCGAAGGAAATTGCTTTGCCGTGTAGTCCGGGAGTTTCGTCATTTGGAGCTTTGAAATTGCAGTGAGTCTCGACGAAGTTTTTGTCGAAGGTGCCGTTTTCGATCAATAAATGTGCGATGCCGTTGGCGATCGCCAAATCCCCATGCGGTTTCATCTCCAGATAGTGTTCGCACTGCTGGCTGGTTCGGGTGCGACGAGTGCTAATGTCGATTAGCGTAATATCTTCGCCTCGCGAACGGCGATCGACGACTCGCGAGAAAAGCACGGGGTGCATTTCGGCGGGATTGTTGCCCCACATGATGAGCACGTCGCAATTGTCGAGGTCGTCATAGCATCCCGCCGGCTCGTCGACCCCGTAGGTCGCGAGAAAACCGGTCACGGCAGATGCCATGCAGAGTCGAGCGTTGGGGTCGATGTGATTGTTGCTGAGGCCACCCTTGATAAACTTTTGAGCGGCATATCCTTCGGGGATAGTCCATTGACCGGAACCATAAAACGCGAATCTTTCGGGAGCAGCTTCTACTCGATCCGCAATAATCTTGATCGCCTCGGACCATTCGATTTCAACGTACTTGTCGTCGCGACGGAGTAACGGTTTCTTTAATCGATCCTTGCCGTAAAGAATTGCGCCGACGTGATAGCCTTTAACGCAAAGCAGACCTTTGTTTACCTCGGCTTCGCGGTCGCCAGCAACCGCGACCACTTGGCCAGCGCGTACTCCAATCTGAACGTGGCAGCCGGTTCCGCAAAAACGACAAGGCGCTTTATGCCACGCGATGTCCGAATTCTCTTCGCCATAAACGACCGGCAACGAAAAGGAGTTAGAGCCTACCGCTACGGCCGTTGCCGAGGCCATGGCGGCTGCGCGAATGAAGTCTCGACGATTCTGTTGTTGATTTTCCATGTTATCTGTCTCCATTGTCGCTGCTGCTGGCTTCTTCCAGGTCCACGTAAGTAACGTCGATGTGATCGACACCGGGCAGATCGAGGATCCATTGCGTTAGATCGCGGGCGCCGGAACCATCGCTCGAGTCGATAACCACAGGCAACCGAGCTTGAACTCGTTCGCCGAGTTCTATCTGGTCGTGGCCGCCCAACTCGTCAAGCGTTTCATCCCAGAGGCCCGCGTCTCGATTCAAATAAAGTACTAATCCGCTGATCAATTAATCACTCTCCGATTCTTCGTCCCTGTCGTCGGTATTTTGTTCAGCCGACGAATCGCTGTTCGCAGGCTCTATATTTACCGCTTTCATGTTTACCGTTTTCGTTTCGAGACCGAGACCGAGACCGAGACCGAGACCGTCGTCGTCGTCGTCGTCGTCGTCGTCGTCGTCGTCGTCGTCGTCGTCATCGTCGTCATCGTCATCGTCATCGTCATCGACGTGCGAAAGCACGGCACTTGC
>JBLHLE010000355.1:0-7014 GCA_047620805.1 Pirellulaceae bacterium | reverse complement strand
TGGTGACTTGAGTTGGCGGTCCGATTAGGAGGTTCTTATCTAGTTTCAATCCTGCGTTGGCATTCTGTACCCAGATCAATCGTTGCCGCGGACTGTCAGGATCGTGTACTGTGTTGCCAGCAATATGACATTCCGATGTGTAGCAGGCGAGGATTCCCGTTTCCGGACAGTGAGATACTAGATTGTTTCGTGCTACACAGTTTACGGCATGATGCTCGGAGGTTTCGAGTGACGGATTGCCCAATGCTATGGCAATATCGCAATCGAGGAAGATATTTCTTTCGATCGAGCAGCCCTGCCCATTCTCGGAAATGTAAATGCACCCACGGCCTTCGTGGGTCCGGCCGTGAATGCCGATAAACACATTGTCGGTGATTTTCCAATCGATCGTATTCTTTACGTCAATGCCGCCGATGTAGTTGCCATTATATGTCTTTGGCGTGTCTGTCTCGTCGTCGGAAAACTGCTTCGGGCGATCGTTGTAGAACAAGCAGTATTGCACGCTGCAGTCGCGCGGGCTGAATCGGTCGATGTCTTTGCGGAGACCGGGTGCTTTCACGCCGCGTTGCCAAATGTTGTGTATCACGCAATTGTAAATCTTGGCCCGCTGAGCACCTCGATCGGAATTTATTTTGATTCCATTCCATTTGATGTTTTGAACTGTCAGGTCTGCAATCGTGACGCCAGTACAGTCGGAGATCCCGATTAGTTCGCCGTGACGGCTGTTCGCTCCGTCAATAACTACGTTGTGTCGAATTCCCGAGTCGCTTCGCAGTGAAATGTTATCTGTGGCGAGTTCGAAATAGCGAGGCATCATGTAATGGCCATCAGCGAGCGAGATCGTGCCACCGGGTTTGACGTTCTCGCTTGCGCGGAATAACTCATCTACGTTTGAAACGTGAATTACTTCACCAACTGGCTTAGCCAGCGGCGGTGCCTGAGGAAACCAGTCAGCCGTGGGCGGAGCGGCAACTGAAATACTTGTTAGCGCCAACCACCAGCATAGGCTCGTGCGACAGAGAAGTTGGAAAATTGACATCTGTAGTACCTCACTCGACCGGTTAGATGTTGGCGGCGAGTCGATCTGTAGGCGCGGTGACTGAAACCAAGCAAATACTTCTGCCTAGTATTCTACACGTGGTTGACGCGACAAGCATTCAGAATTTGGACGTATTCTGTATCGCGCGTCAGAAAATGATGCGGCTGCAACTTAGGCGAACCGCCAGGCGAGAGGAATCGATTGATGAGGGGAGTGATTCGCTCGATTGAGGTGTCTAGTGCCGTTGTTTGCCAATGGGAGTACCAAGTGTAGTACCAGCACCGTTACGCAAACGATTTCCGGCGTTCTGCGAATTGTGGATTCTTCGCAATCGCTTCGCGCCAATGATCAACGCGGTGTTCAAACCCAAATTGCTCGAGCGCCTCACCATCAAGTTCGGGGACGAGATGTGACGTTTCGTCCGTGCAGGTGAGTTCATGCGTAATTGTGTCGGCGGCATGCACGATAAGTCCAAGCGGGAGGCCTTCGCGCTGATGAATCGAATGGGGCTTATGGTGAAACGCGATCGCGTCCACAACAGGCCCAGGGATTCCCCATAGAGCCATGGCAAATGCACCGAGCTGACCGTGATCGAGCGACAGCCGTTCGGTTTCGACTTCGAACGACTGGCGATCTGATTTTCTAGCCTCGTCGATGATTGAGCAATACGTTTGTGGTTCTTCGGAAGCCAGAATTACTTTTCCGACATCGTGCATCATGCCCGCCAAGAGCGCGTCGTTCACCGTATTTTCGTCCGCGGCTTCAGCGAGTGCGATCGTCTTCGCCGCCTGGCTAACCTGCAGGGAGTGTTCCTGAAACTTATCGAAATCGATGGCCTTTGCACTCCGAGTTGGGAACGCAGTGAACACTGAAGTTGAAACGGCAAGCCCTTGAAGTGTATCTAGACCCAGCATCGAAGCCGCCTGTTGCGGGTTTGAGACGCGGTTGGACAATCCGAAAAAGGACGAGTTTACAAGTTGAAGAATTTTCGCGACCATCCCGACATCTTCGCTGATCAACTCGCTAACTTCATTGATCGACACATCGGGTTTTTGGAATTGCTCCAATAATCGCGTAAGTAGTTCGGGTGAACTGGGAATGGATTGCAAGTGACTGATCAGTTCGCCCGCAAAACTTTCATTTACGGCTTTGCAGATCGCGCAAACGCTACCCACTGCCGCCATGAGCTCTTCCATTTGGCACGGCTTGGCCAGGAAACGATGAGCAGGTCCAGCGGAACGAATGCCGGCGATTGAGTCACACTGACCAGACAGAATCACTCTGGCAACTTTGGGAAACTGAACGCTCACTTCTGTAAGCAACTGAGCGCCGTCCATCAGCGGCATCAGCATATCCGTCACAACCGCATCGTACGGTCCGTTCGCGAGTTCTGTCAGGGCTTCTGCACCACTTCCGACAAACGAGATGTCCCACTCACATCGTTGCCTTCGCAACAGTCGTCGGAATGCCTCAAGCAATTGTGGATCGTCGTCAACAAACAAAACTCGAATCATAATGTCGCCCATCCAGTAGAATTGACCCCAACTTCGTTGCTAAATCTTATGTAGAGTAACACGAGTCGCCTGAGCCGGTAATGAAATCTATGTCTCCTGGCAACTATGCGACGGCTTCAAACAACTAAATCGTTCAGCTTTCACTTTGCGGCGAGTTAATCTTTCCGATTAGTCGGGTTCTGCTTGCGAAAGAATCGCACAGTGTGCGGTTCGGTTCTGAGCGGCTAACGCGCGCTATTTGCCGCGCTAGGTGAATTCGTAACGTATGTTTCATCAGAACTCGTACGCGACTCATTACCATTGCAATTGCAGAAGTTCGAGACAGATGCTGCTGCCGAGAAAACTACTGCCCGGATTCCTCGTTGCCTGCCTAATTTTGCTCGGTCAGTGCATGCTCGTTAGCCAGTCGGCACAGAATCTGCGCGTCGCGAGCGAAAAGGTGGATGACATCGCGATCGCCAAAGATGCTTTGTCAGACCAGTATCGCGTGCTTTCCAAGTTGAACGCAGACGTTCGTTTGGCGATGCTGACTGAAACATTGGACTCACCGTCGAAAATAGCAGAGCTGGCCGAACAGAATTGGCGCGAATTTGGTCAAGTGAAACGAGCCGCAAACAGGTTGGCTTCGCCTAGATTCTCTGCCAGCATTCAACGTCTTTCATCTCACCTTTCCGACGTGAAGTCTTCGAGTGATGCTCTTCGAACGTCTGATTCGGACGCTCGTAGCCGTTCTCTATTGGAAGCGATTCAGGCTGCTGCCGAAGAAGCGGAGCGGACAGAATTGACGGCGCGTCAAAGTTTGCAGTCAATGTATAAAGATGCATTGGCAAGAAAGAACTTGATGAGAGGAAAGCCAGAGCGGATCGCCCGCTTGTCGTGCGTTTTTTCGGTCGTTGGACTTGCCATCTTCACATTTGTGTTCTTTTCCAAGAAGACTCTAAATCCCATTCCGATTGAAAACAAAGTTCAACCGCAGGCCCCGTCTGCGAGCCACTTGAAGTTAGATACCGTCGCACAGCTAACCGCCGGTATCGCACATGAACTGAATACCCCACTCCAGTATATTGGCGACAATTTCCGATTTCTGGAGGATGCAATTCATCAAGTGCAGACTGTGCTCGATCACTACAGCGAACTCGAGTTGGCGGTGCGAAGCGAAGAAAACGCGGAAGCGATTTTGGAGAAGATTCAGTCCTCGAAAGAAGACGCAGACTTGGAATTTATACGCGAAGAAATGGGACAGGCAATTGCCGAAGGCTTGGACGGCGCCGAACGGATGGCGAAGATTGTTCTTGCCATGAAGTCGTTTATCGCACCTGGCACGTCCAACAAGCAACTAGTCGATCTCAATCTTGCAGTTAGAAATTGTATAGCGATTTCGAAGTCCCGCTGGATAAGTATTGCAGAACTACAATCTGATCTCGACGATAGATTGCCGTACGTTTGCTGTCATCCACCCGAAGTGAATCAGGTCTTGCTGCACTTGATTCTCTACGCGTCAACGGCGTTGCAGAATTTGAAAAGCCACAGTGCCACATTGGGTGCGATCGACGTCGCGACAAAACTAAATGATGCCCGCGTGGCCGAAATTACTATCGGCAGTAGCGGTAGCATGACGGCCGAACAGCTGCGCGACTTATTCCTTGCCGAAGGTAATTCGCGAGATCGAGATGGCGCCAGCGGAGGATTAGCCGTTTGCTATTCAATCATCACGGAATTACATTGTGGAGACTTGACATGCGAGCTGATTGAGGGAGAAACGACAGGCTTTCGGTTCCGGATTACGCTACCGGTCGACGCGGTATCTCAGCACAACCGAAACGAATTCGATGGTAAGACCTCACAGCTCCAGGCGTTGGTTAGCTAAGCCGAACCTGAGCGACACGACGTCTGTTCACTCGGTTGTTAGGTCCACCAATTCCATTCTGCCAATAGTCTCATCAGGGATTCGTCGTGCGAATCCAGATCGACTAATTCTGGGCCGTCGAACTCAGGTCGCTGAAAACGATTGGGCGTGTTGCCGATCGCCACCGCAAACGCTGTGTCAAACACGACACCTTTGCCGAAGTTTGAGGAGAAGGTTGTGAAGTCAAAGACGGAGACTCCGTTGTCGCCACTTAAGTCGGCGTAGGCTGGAGCTCCGTTCTCCGCAACAGAAGTCCCAAACCAATAGCTGAACGTGGTGAAGTCAAAAACGGAAACGCCCCGGTCGCCATTGAATTCCGCGTGTAATTTGTAGAAGCCGTTGTCGACTGAGCCTTGCAGGCGATACGAATCGCCCGCAGTGCCATCATCGTTTCCATCGAGGGGCTGACCACTGCCATCGAGGATTCCGGAATCCAACAACAGGTCGTAAACGCCTTGGCTCAACTCGTGATGGTTCCATTGAAGAGTTAACGACGTAGCGGTTATTTGGATATGATCTTGAGTCAATGCGAATTCGACATCGGGATCCACGGGGCCATTGAGGCCGATGTTTTTTAGCGTGATGTGGCCTGCTGACAGCGCGACCGGTTCGCTAAAAGTGACGACTAGTGATCGGAGGTCGCTGCGCTGCTGCCGCCAATTCGTCGGTTGGGGGCCCTTGGCCAGATCCGGAGTATCGGACTGCAACGAGTTGATTTCAACGCCCACTATCACCGGTGGAGAATTGATTAGCAAACCGGGGCTTGGTTTGTCCGTGGCCCAGTTGGTGGGATCGAGTCCCCAATCGTCGCTTGTGGGGAGCGTCAGAGTCGTTCGGGCCAGCGACGCGCCACCATTGTCCGCACCAGTCGGCCAAGGTGCTTGGTCGTCGTAGCTGACTTCATCTTCCAGCAGTAGCGGAATGAAATTTGGCTCGTCAATCGGCGGGTCATCGGGCCGCAACAATTGCACTCGGTCACCGCCATTATCGAGTCGACTGGAAAACCCTCCCACCATATCGATCGTCGCGGGCACGTCGTAGTAACTAAGGAAGTCCGCTACTCGTGTTGCATTGTTGGGATCAAGCGGATCGAAGGGTACTACGACCAAAACTGCGCCGGCTCCGAGCATCTGTTGAGCGGGGAATATGAAGCCGATGCCACCATCGATTTGCCAACCAGTAAGGTCGACGGCTTGGTTTGTGGAGTTGAAGATTTCAACGAACTCCAGATCCTCATCGTCTACTCCACCTAGTCCATCTGGGGCGGGCGCGTTGTACATCAGCTCGCTAATAATCAACGGTCCGACTCGGGGTCCCGTGTTTTCGTTATCGAGTGTCAAGGGAGATAGCGGGTGAAAGACACCGTTCCCATTGGGCCAACGTCCCCACGACTCTCCATTTAACTGCGCGCCGAATTCCACATGGTCGGCAAACAGGGTCGGTTTTCCTTGAGGATCAGTGGCGATAAGCCAAACGTCATCGCCGTGTGCGGAGTCGAGCGCAAAGTCGCTTTCGTTGGCGCCCATGGTCGGATTAAAATCACTCTCGTAGAACACAATGTAGTCGAACGGGGCGAGAATTGTGGTGTCGGGAACGACGAACTTTCGATGTGCGGGACTCGCGTCACTCAACCACCAGCCAGAGATGTCGACTGGTTGATCTGTCGTGTTATACAATTCGATTGCATCGACTTGCGGAGCATCCGTGTGGGACAGGACCTCATTGACGACGACGTCTTGGAAGGGGCCAATGCCAGCGTAGCCAGGGCTTCCGTTGTACTCGCTGCTCGATCGCCAAGATTCGGAATTGCTCTCGTCAATGGCTGTGCTAATCAATTCAAGTGTGCTGCCGTCGCCGTCGGGGCGGTTTGGCCATCCATTGTTGTCGTCGTAGTCAAATAGCGAGATGGTCGCGTCGAAACTGTCGACCAGATGCAGCAGTTCACTATTGTTACTCAATCCACCCGAGGTAAATTCGCCGACGATCGGCAGAGTACCATATCGCTGCGTTAAGGCGGCCGGATTTCGAGCGACGATAATAAACTGACCTGGAGCAATAGAGGAAACTGTGGCGTCGTTAAAGTTGAAAGTCAGTCCAGAGTCGAAATGCACGTTAGCTAAGTCGACAGTTTCGCCGCTCGTGTTTTGAAATTCGATGTACTCAAAGTCGTTGTCTGTCCACGTCGGGTCAACCGCTGCTTCGTCCACCGTCGGGTCGAGAGGATGATAGTTGACTTCCGTGATCGCGAAATTTGCGGCCGTTGCGAGAACATTGATTTGGAATGCGGCCTCGTTCAGCGCCGACCAATCGCCGTTGTCTAACGCGCGAGTCCGCACGATGCCGCTGGCGGAGAGCGGAAACTGACCCGCATAAAGTACGGCGTTAGGATGGATGCCGCCTCCTTCGAGTCGCGGATCGCTACCGTCTAAGGTGTAGTAGATCGTGGGAGCGGCAGCGGTCATCGACAACTGGAATCCGGTTGCAACCCGACCACCGTGTTGGTTAAAGACGGGGGCGCTGGTCGCCGGATACAAGTTCGCGACGCGAAGCTGATT
>JBLHLE010000354.1:0-7017 GCA_047620805.1 Pirellulaceae bacterium | reverse complement strand
GAACACCAATTTGCCGTCAAAAACGCCGATTTTGAGCAGTCCAGGACATAAGCCAATATTGCGGCAAGCTGGCGGGGCTAGAGAAGCAACTTAACGCAGCTTCAGCGGGATGATATAATCGACTTTTGCGTTGCAGATAATTGAAGAAATATTAAGTCGGATTGACTATGGTTTCATGCTTACCGGCGAAACTGCTCCCGTCGTGTCGTAGCTTTGAATGTCGTATGCCAGCATAAGCTACTGATCGACTGGTTAGCAGGCCGAGACGATTCGAAAAGATTTCGATCGCTTCATCGTTTGGGGCTAACTGGCCTCCAACGTAGAATTGGTTTTTGACTTTCGGACGCCTTTAACAAATCGCTTAAGCGATCGTCGAATTACCATTGATAACGAGATGAACCCAAGAATTACCGCAGGAGTTGACCAAGACATGACATTAAGAAATCTATTCATCTACCTCGTTGCGTTCGCCTCATGTGGTGCCGCGTTTGGTCAGGATGGCTATCGTTGTCTTGACGATGGTCTGCAGCTGGATTTGGTTGACTCAGATCCGGAAGCTTTCTACATCAGCATGGACATGGATCCACGCGGCAACCTTTATGTGGGCGGTCGCGATGCCGTGTATTTGTTTGAAGCGGATGGGTCGGGTGGCTTTAAGGAACGCAAGACAATCGCGACGCTGCCGGCGGACACGTGGGCGTATTCGTTGCAGGTGGCGGGCGATGATCTTTATGTGTTAACGGTTACCGCGCTGTATCGATTGCCGAATGTGATTCGCGATCCGAGCAAAGTGACGTTTGAACGCGCGGTTTGGGGTATCCCGCTCGGACATGTCCATCAAGGTCTTCACGGCATGAAGATGGGACCGGATGGCGGGCTGTATATCGCGTTTGGCGACCCACAGCCAAGCCCATTTCGGAGCAAGACCAACCCGGGGCACGTTTGGCACTGGACATTCCTGAGCGGTCCAGGTGGCATTGAAATGCCTTGGACTGGTGTAGGCGGAGTGGTTAGATACGACCCTAAGTCGCACGAATTGACGACGATTTCTCGCGGGTTTCGAAATATCTGTGATCTCGACTTTGACGAGCATTGGAATCTGTTTGGCAACGACAACGATCAGGAAGGAAGTCCGCTTCACACTTTCGGAAGACTGACGCACGTGACGGAAGGATCGCACTACCAGTGGTCGCGCGGATGGCTGCAGGCGAAAGAGCCATACCGCAACGACCTGATCGAAACAATCGATCCTAACCTTGGTCGTTTCGTGCCGTTTGGCACGTGTTATTACAACGAAGATCACCTGGGCGATGCGTATAAGCGGTCGCTTGTCGTCGCGCGTTGGGGTAGCCGCGAGCTGGGGCAGTTTCCGCTGAGGCCTCGAGGTTCTTCGTTCGCCAGTAGCCAGAAACCGCTGCTCGTGGGAAAAGGGACAGCTCGGCCCGTGGCGGTATTCACGGGCAACGACGGCCGATTGTTTGCGAGTATCTGTTTCATGGAACGCAATGAGGCGTCGCCCGTGAAGCAAACGAATCTCGTCGTGATTTCGAACCCGAAGAATCCTTTGAAACTTCACGCGATTGACCCGTCCTCGGCAGATGTCGAAACGCTCCTGGACGAAATCGAATCGCCTTCGTGGAAGCGACGATTCAACTCGCATCGAGAAATCATTTCGCGCGGTATGGTTGGCGACCAGCAAGTTCGCGACCGATTCCTGAAAGCAGAAGCAGGCAGTCCGGCTTGGTACTCGCTGGCGTGGCTTGCTGGCCAGCACGATGACCAGAGAGTTGTCGGTGCACTTACCCAAGCGTTGTCGTCAGCCGATGGACGAATTGCCAGCGCAGCCGCCGATGTCCTGCGGCGTTTCCATCAGCTGAGCGAGTCACAAGTCAAATCGCTGCTTGCAAGCAAGTCGCCAATCACACAACTTGCCGCACTACGGGCCGTGGATGGCCCATCAGAGAGCGGTAGCTCGGGACCACGTGAATCAATCAATAAACTGGCTGCCAGCAGCGACAGTCTTGTTCGCCAGGCGGCCCAGCGCTGGATCGGAAGATACACGACTTGGCAGGAACTTGAAGAACAATTCAACATCGGCGATTTGCCCGCGCGGCGAACTGCATTGGCGGCGGCCATATGGAAATGGAACGACACTGTTGAAAACGGGACGATTCCTGAAGGTGTCAAGCTGAATGCGGCAGCAGCGAAGAATCTGAATGGCTTCCACTATGTGGATGATCCAAATTCGAATCTGAAGACCGAATCCGAAAATCACGGATTCAAAGTCGGTGGCCTGCCCATGATGGATTGGTGGAAGCAAACTACTTTGTCCAATCCAGATGCACCGGAAGTTGGGGTAATCGGTCGCATGATCACACAGTCTATTTACGACACCGACGAAGCACATCGTAAGACAGCTGCTGTCTTCGCCAACACGTTGGGAATGAACGATCTGGCCGCCAGGATTCCAGGCCTGGCGCAGACTCGGAAGATTCAAGCCGATATCGCCAAGGGCGCGAAGCTTTCCGCCAACAAGGCGATGCCACCCGAATATCAAGTCATCGACTGGACGACTGCGTGGAAAAAAGGAGACGCGAAAACCGGCGCGGCATTGTTCAAGAAACGTTGCGTCGCGTGTCACGATTCCGGTCGGGGCGGTGGCGTCATCGGGCCGTCCTTGGCGGGCGTCGCAAAACGCTTCACGCCACAATACTTGGCTCATTCCGTTGCCGCGCCCAGCAAGGATATATCGCCGAACTTTCAACCGTGGTCTATCTTGCAAGACAGCGGTAGGGTTTATCTGGGACTCTTGTCCGGTGAAGACGAAAACCGCATCACACTGCAAATGATGGACGGCGCCCTGAAAGCAATCGAGAAATCAAGTATTGAAGAGAAGATGCCTAGCGCGACTTCCCTGATGCCAATCGGATTGATCAAGGGTCCGGACGAATTGAAGCATATCGTTCGGTATTTGATGACTCTGCGGACCAGCGGGTCTGGATCTGCGGAAGGTTTCATGGATCTGTTTGCTGGCGGCGACTTGACGGAGCATTTCCAGACGACGGGCAACTGGTCGCTAAGCGAAGACGGGGTCGCTCATCTGCAGCCGCGCGAAGGTGAAGTTGACTGGAAACGATATGGCGATTACCTGTGGCTGAAGAACGAGTACCAAGATTTTCAATGCGAGTTTGAATACAAGCACAACGAAGGCGGCAACAGCGGGTTCTACTTCAATGTCACTGATCCGCAGAAAGCCGTCGGAACGGTAATTGAAGTGCAGATTCGCGATTCGGCTGGCGAGAAAAAGCTGGACGCTCATGACGTCACCGGTGGCATTCTACCTGGAGTTACTCCGAGAGCCAACGCAACCAAGCCCGCTGGCGAGTGGAATCGTATGAGCGTGACGAGCGTGAATGGTGATGTGACTGTCAGATTGAACGGCGTGTTGGTCAACAGAGTCAAGCTGACGCACCCTCGATTAGAAAGTAAATCGAAGCAGGGATACATTGGATTCCAAGATCACGGCCTGCCGTTCTGGTTGCGAAACGTCAGAATTCGCTCCTTAGAATCATCGCCATCTCTATCGTCTTCCCAACCTCCAAAATTGAGGCCTGCTCGTGCTCAGAAGCCCGAGGATCCAACCGCACTGGCCATTCAGCGTACCATCGATCCCGTTCGGGCTAATTCATTTTCCTTTGCCCCAACAAAGGCCAAGTACGTGCGAGTGAACGTGCTGATGAGTTCCGCCGCCCAACCCTGTATCGACGAACTCGAGGTCTTCTCTGGCGATTCGCAAAAGAACCTCGCCCTGCATTCCAACGGGGCAAAGGCAGCGGCGTCTTCGCTTCTAAAAGGTTTTGCAGCAAAGCACCAAGTCGAATTTCTGAACGACGGTAAATATGGCAACGAACACAGCTGGATCCCCGCTGAAAGTCCCAGCTGGGCGCAGATCGAACTACCAGAACTGTTGACAATTGATAGGGTCGTGCTATCTCGTGATCGCGGTGGCAATCTAAACCGCCGCGTTCCAATCGGATTCGACATTCTGGTTTCCCTGGATGGTAAGGAATGGAAAACCGTAAAGAAGGTACGGCCTCGCGTAGCATCTGATCGGCGGCCAAGATCTCCTGAGAAGAGAAACGACACGAAGCAGCCGAAAAACACAAGGCAGCGGAAAGCTGCTCCTCAGCTGAAAACGACTCCATCGAAGGCGCCCGCCACACCGAGAAACGAAGATGGTTTCACCTCCATATTCGATGGAGTGAGCCTAGATCAATGGGACCATCGCAAGGGCGCCTGGGAAGTTGTGGACGGCAGCATCTCCTGCACCGGGGCCGAGAAGACTCGTAATTGGATTATCTGGCGCGGAGGCACGCCTGCCGACTTCGTGCTCCGCCTCGACTTCAAATATGAAGCCGGTAACTCCGGAGTGCAAGTTCGCAGCGATGACCAGGGCGACCACCAAGTCTACGGATACCAGGTAGAAGTTGCCCCGCAGAAAAAGATGGGCCTCTGGCACCACTCGCTCCTTGCAAAGGACGACGCCGCTCGTGAGGCACGCCACTTGATGGCAACCGCCGGGCAGGAAGTTACGATCACGACCGAAGGAAAAAAGTCCGTCAAGCAAGTGGCGGATAGCGATGAGATCGTCGCCCACTATCGGCAAGACGGTTGGAATACCATGGAAATCATCGCCGAGGGAAACACGCTCACCCAGACGATCAACGGTGTGGTCTTTTCCAAAGTAACCGACGACGATAAGCGAATGGCGCGCCGCAAGGGTGTAGTCGCATTGCAGGATCACGGCAAAGGCTGCCAGGTCGCCTTTCGGAACATCCGGATCAAGGAACTGTCGCTCGAAGAAAAGTAAACACACTGTCCGTAAAGGCGTGAGACTTGCCAGCCACAAATAAGTAGCCCCCAAGGACGAACAACCTAATGCGTATACTCACCTTTCTGCTAATGAAGACATTGAAACCTACTTTTATCCTGACACTTCAAATCGCCGTTTTTACTCTCTCTATTGGCGATGCAAAAGCAGACGGTGAATCGAAAGCGCCGGCGAACCGACCGAATATCGTTCTGATTTTAGCGGACGACTTTGGATGGGGAGATGCCAGCTGCAACAATCCGACGACTCCGCTTAAAACGCCAGCCATCGACCGCATCGCCAACGAGGGGATTCGCCTAACAAACGCGCATACTCCATCGTCCGTCTGCACTCCAACCCGCTACGGTTTGCTTACGGGGCGCTACCCATGGCGATCGTACGTTCAGGAGGGTGTCTTGGCCTATTACGCGCCAGCAATGATTCGCCAGGATAGAACCACAATTGCATCCTATTTGAAGTCACTGGGATATCGAACGGGAGGGTTCGGGAAATGGCATCTTGGCTTGGACTGGACGCCAGTTGAAGGTGATCCGGCAACCTGGCGGGCTCACTGGAAGACAAGAAAGTTAAATGAAGCAGTGAAAGTGCAAAACGTCATTGACCATACCAAACCATTCAAGAACGGTCCCATTGACGTTGGTTTCGACAGCTATTTCGGAACTCCATCTAACTGCACGAGGCTCCCTTTCTTCATTGAGGACAACCACCTCTACGGCGACCTCAAACGCGATCCGAAGGGCCAACTGCGGGACCCTGCATGTAAGCGAGACACCGTTGACGATATTTATGTAAACAAAGCGATTTCCTTCATGGCAAACCACCAGGGAAATCACAAAGAAAGCCCCTTTTTCGTCTACTTGCCGCTCAACGCCATCCATGGCGCTGTTGATGTGCCGCGACGATTCATCGGCAAGACCGGCATGGCCAAGCGTGAAGACAAGATTCTGTGGGCCAATGAAAGTGTCGGCAAGATTCTTAACGCTCTTGATCAGATGAAACTTGTGGACGGCACCTTGGTGATCTTTACAACGGACAATGGTCCGATCGACAGTCGGCTCGCCCGCAAGATGGGGCATCAGCCAACCGGTCCCTATCGCGGTCAGAAAACCAGTGTCTGGGATGGTGGGACTAGAGTTCCTTTCGTTGCCCGCTGGCCTGGAAAAATTCCTGCAGGAGCAACGAACAAACATCTCTTCGGACTGACGGACGTGTTGGCGAGCATTGCTGCACTGTGCGGACAACCGCTTCCAGACGGACAGGGGGCAGACAGCACCAATCAGCTACCCGTTCTCCTCAACGAGACCGGTCAAATCAAAGAACACCCTGCCTTGGTGACAGCGTCTTACGGAGGATTTTTAACTGTTCGCAAAGGAAGCTGGAAAGCTGTTTTCGGGACAAAATGGACAGGCGGAGTCCGAGCGGAAAAATATGGCGGGACTGCCCCAAAAGGAACGCCAGAAGACGGTCCGGGAATCGGACAGCTCTACAACCTTGCGGTAGATGCGTACGAAACAAATGACCTTTGGGATAGTAATCCCGCAGTCGTCAAGATGCTGAGCCAGGCACTCGAAACTATCAAGAATCGAGACAAAAGCGACCCATTCCCGAATCAATGAGCACAGTGCAGCGATTTCAGAAGCGAAACATAACCAAATGATAAATCGAGAAACCAAAATGATTCGAGCCAGAGGGCAATCGGCGGCTGGACAGTCCGGACAACATCATGGCAGGTGCAGATGGCAGCACGGTGATTGTTCCCGGGAAGCCCGATCGCAGCATCCTGTACGAAGTGCGCACGCTCGACCCTGAAGATGACAGCGTCATGCCGCCGGAAGGAAAAGGCGACGTTATGACCGCACGCCAACTCGCCTACTTGCGCATTTGGATCGAGGACGGGGCGGATTTTGGCGGATGGGCCGGGGCTGCTAAAAGTAAATCGGTTGTTGCGGCCGTGGCGGGACAAGTTCAGGAATCAAAGGGGTCGGAAAAGTCGGAAGGAGTTTCGCCAGCAAGCGTGGCAATATAGTAAAGTCGATTCAACTCGTTGCTTCAATTCTCTCTAACGCAATGTCGATCATAAGATTCCGTTGAAGCTTCTTTTCGTTGCTTCACTAGCCCCGACAGAT
>JBLHLE010000353.1:0-7021 GCA_047620805.1 Pirellulaceae bacterium | reverse complement strand
TCAGTGGTCCCGTCCGTTTCAACCCGCGTTCGCGTTCCACTCGAACCTACATCTTCCGCTCGATCTGTTTGACTCCCTCCATCCGCTAATTCGCCATCCGCTAATTCGCCATCCGCTAATTCGCCATCCGCTAATTCGC
This sequence comes from Pirellulaceae bacterium, assembly GCA_047620805.1. Taxonomy (GTDB): domain Bacteria; phylum Planctomycetota; class Planctomycetia; order Pirellulales; family Pirellulaceae; genus JBLHLE01. The sequence continues at coordinate 6,882 of JBLHLE010000353.1, read as the reverse complement.
CACCAGCTAATTCGCCATCCGCTAATTCGCCATCCGCTAATTCGCCACCAGCTGTATGGCTACCAGCTGTATGGCTACCAGCTGTATGGCTACCAGCTGCACGGCTACCAGTTGGGACATCGTCCAATACCTCAACTTCGTCGTTTGGCGAATCGACTTTCGATTCAGTTTCATCGATAACGCCAACTGTCGATTTTTCCGTCGACACAGCTGTGGTCGCAACGACAACTGGCTCTTCGCTAGAGCAGGTGGCGGGACAGACGATTTCCAGAATCTGCACGCCGAACTGGTCGACTTTCTGCTGCCCGACCCCACGGATTTCGAGCAGAGCGTCGAGCGAGTTGGGTTGAACGGCTGCGATGCGTTGCATCGTTGCATCGTGAACAACTCTGAACGGCGGCCACCCGAGCTCAACAGCCGTTTCGGTTCGCCAAGTTCTTAAGCGGCGAAGCAAGCGGTTATCGGTCTGCGGCTGATCGGCACTCGACTTAATTTCGGCCTGAGTCGCATCGTCGGCACTAAGATGCTTGGCTCCCACCATTCGCAAGCGCGCGGCCAAGACACTTTCGAGCGATAGTCTCGCATTGGCCTCACCCCGCATGACTTCCTTGCCTTCATCGGTGATCGTCAACAACGGTCGAAAGCGATCGACTTCGTCTTGCTGAGCCAAGCCACAGTTGATGAGCATGTCGAGCAGTTCGGCGACTTCGACTTGCGTTAGTTGTTTGAACAATCCGAATGTGCTGAGTTTATCCAGTCGGAACTTTTTCATTTTCGTAGACTTGGAGCCACTGAGCATTTGCGCGATGATATTTTTTCCAAATCGCCCCTGTGCTCGTGCGATTCCGCTGAGCGCCATGCGAACCGCTTGATTGATTGCCGCGTCGACTTCGACATTCTCTTTTCTGGCTCGTTTGGAATCGATTAATCCACCACAGTTATCGCATGCACCGCAAGGTTTACGATCTGGATCGCCGAAATAATCCAGAATCTTCATCTGCCGGCAGCGCCCCGTACGGGCAAAGTCGATGACTTGATCCAACTTATCTAATTCCGCTTGTTTCCGTTTATCCAGATCGTGGAAATCGATTTCGAGTTTGCGGAAGGGAACGTCGCGATCGACAACGTGAACTGCTCGCCCCCGAAACGGCGGAATATAATCGAAAGCTTTCAGTTTTTTAAGCTCGCGAATTGCGCGGCCGATTCCGACCTTCTCCATGTCAGTCAACGATTCCAACTTCGCTGCTTGAAAATAGACCCAATCGCCGCGGCGTTTGCCAACAATGGACTCAAAAGCGCGTAGCACTCGACGCTGTGACTTTACTTCCTTGGGTAGCAAATCGACCAGGGTCGGCAAGTCACTGTCGAGGCGGACGGAGGCTAAATTTTGCTGGGAATCGAGCCGCACGATCGCCCCCGACTTCTCGAGCACTTTCTCACAGGCGCTGACACCCTCGTTGCTAATCGATAGATCGAGTACTTCCTTGAGTTCCGCAAGCGTAATCTCGACCGGATCCTGCGGAAGTCGGCGAAGATATTCATAGACGGCGCTCACCGCCTCTCGACTGGGATAAGCGCTCTCGATGAAGAACTCTTGAATGTACTTATCGCCGTAACTGAAGAGCAAGACGCAGTGGGAAGGAAGACCATCTCGCCCAGCGCGACCCGCCTCTTGATAGTAAGCTTCCAAGCTACCGGGCAGGTTGTAATGCAAAACGAATCGCAGATCGGATTTATCGATTCCCATGCCGAAGGCGTTGGTTGCAACCATGATTCGCACGTCGTCGTGCATAAACGATTCTTGCATTTGGCGACGGTTATCGGGAAGCATCCCACCGTGATACAAACCGATCGGTTCGCCCAATTCATTGGTCAACATTTCGGCAATCTCTTCGCAGCCCTTGCGAGTCGACGCGTAAATGATGCCAGCCCCTTTGGCTGCCTTAATGAATTGCAGCAAACAGCTATTCTTGTCGATCACCGAAGACGGCTGCAGCACTTCAAAGTGCAGGTTCGTGCGGGCGAAACCAGAGATGAACGTCTGGGGTTCTTGCAGCTTGAGCAAATCGACGATGTCGTCGCGGACCAAGGGGGTCGCCGTTGCCGTTAACGCGATGGTCGTGGGAAATCCCAAACGCTCGCGAAAAAGACCCAAGCGAGCGTAGTCTGGACGAAAATCGTGTCCCCACTCGCTGACGCAATGCGCCTCGTCAATCGCCAGCAACTGAACCTTTGTCTTGCGTACCGCATCGGCAAAGGTCTGGTTCCGCAGCCGTTCGGGCGCTATATAGACTAGGTCGTACAGCCCCTGCTCCATCTCAATTATTCGAGCGCGCTGTTCGGCACCGCCGATCGAGCTATTGATGCAAGTAGCGCGAATCCCGAGTTCGGTGAGCGCGTCGACTTGATCTTTCATCAACGCAATCAACGGGGAAACGACGATCGTAACCCCCTCGCGGGCCACCGAAGGTAACTGATAGCAGAGACTCTTGCCGCCGCCCGTCGGCATAATGCAAAGACAGTCGCCGCCTTGCATGACCGTTTCGATGACTTCCAACTGTCCACGTCGGAACGAATCGAGTCCGAATCGCTTGAGGTGCTGATCAAATTGCGTTGAAGTGACCGATGACATCCGTTTCCGTTCAACCGCTAGCGGACCGACAGTACATATGTATACTAGATCGCATTATAGGACTGCCTCCGAGTGCAGACCAGTCTCCCGCTTGAATAATTGGGGGCGATTTGCATTTTAACGTGAGCGAATTGCCTTCTCGAGCGGCCCATGACGGTTCTCGAACCGCTAATTACAAGAAACGCAGGAATTGATGTCTGATTCCAGCCAAATCCACCGACGCCGCGGCGCTGTAGCTGTCATCAAATCCGACGCCAAGCTACTGGTGATCCGCCGCTCTCAAACAGTAGCAGCTCCCGGGAAATTCTGTTTCCCGGGCGGTGGAATCGAAGACGGCGAATCTGAAACCGATGCCTTAAAACGTGAATTGACCGAAGAGCTAAACGTAACTGTCCGTCCGCTACGACAACTCTGGACAAGCACCACGACATGGGACGTATGGTTAGCCTGGTGGTACGCGGAAATCGAAGAGATCAGCAACCTCCGCCCTAATCCAGATGAGGTCGAGTCCGTCCACTGGTTGACGCCAGCCGAAATGCTGGCCCTGCCCGATCTGTTGGAAAGCAATCGAGAATTTATTCACAGCGGAGTGCTTAGAACGGTTTTTGGCGACCAGTAACGCAGCGGAATAGCAAGTAGCAAGTAGCAAGTAACAAGAGCGTTACTGCCGGAACTAGTGGTGGGAGCGGCACCGACTTAGCGTTTGAAGAAACGTCGATTAAAGACTTCGGCATCGAACGGATCTTTGGGCGCGAAGCTCGTTTTTCCTGCTACTTTCGGCTCCGCATCAGCGGCCGGTTCGGTCTTGCCGGGCGTTTCCGGGACCGTCTTGAGGTAAGTCTTGGCAAGGTTTTGTTTCGCTTGCGTAACTTGTGCTGGTGCTTCCGCAGCAGCCAGGATGGGTCTCGTCTCTTTAGCCCAAGCCTGCAAGATTTCGATTATCCCTTTCTCATGTGGCCCAACGACGGATGTCGCCATCGTGCCGTGTGCTCGGGTGGCATAGTCCAGCAACGGACTCGCCTCCGGGTTGTCGCGATCAACCTGCTTTAGTGCTAGATAGAGATTGCGGCGAGTGATCCGCAGAGTAGGCGTTTTTCCAATCGTCAAACGGACCAAACGAAAATCGTTTTTCGCCTGAACTCCGTGACAAGCGGGGTTTGCACATCGATTGAACAGGATCGGTTGAATGGTGGTTGAAAATGCCTTTGTCGCTGCTGGCGTGAGCGCCCGCAGTTCGCGATCGATCGCATTTTTATCGACGAAGGAAGTTGGTTCGGACACAATGACAGGCGTTGGAGCTTGGGCCTGACTCATCATCGACAAGCGCCGCTCTAATTGCGGAATTCGAGGATTATCTTTGTCCTTAGACATTGCGGACAAGATTTCGTCCGCAGCCGCAGCGACCATCGTTCTATCTTCCCTGGCTTGATTGAAGCACCATTGCGCCAAGTTGAGGTGGTCATCGGCGTCCAACGTCCGTGTCGAGGCGCGCTTCTTCAAATAAGCTTCTGTAATTGAATCGCAAACCATCTCGACTTGCTCAATAGGCAAGCGTACTTCACCCGATTCGCCCAATGTTACCAGGTACCTATCGCCTAAACGCGTCACCGCTCCCGATATTACTCGTCCGTTTCGCAACACGACAACGCCCTGCCGGGGTGCGAGCTGCGGAGAGGCAGCGGCCGAATTCGCAGTTGTACTTACTCGGGGAGCATACTGTCCGTCGGCGGCGCGTGGAAGTCCGCACAGTGCGACTGCGGCAGCTACCAATAGTACGGGTTGTAGGGCGGTGTTCTTCATAGCGGCGGAAAATTACGAGCATCACACGGACTCGTCAAGGTCAACTTTTGTGAATATTCGTGTTAGGTCCCACTATTTTTCCATCCTAGAGCCGATTCCAGCGACCGAATACTGGTCAGTTTTTTCAGTCCGTCTTATACTGGTTGATTCATCGCCATTCGAATACCTGCAGAGGCTCTGGACCATGAAGCCCGTCCGTGCTCAAGTCTATTTCGCTGGACGTGTTCAAGGTGTTGGTTTCCGAGTCAATGTTCGGCAAATCGCCCGCAATTTCGAGGTTGTCGGTTACGTCCGCAACCTGCCAGACGGCCGAGTCCATTTGGTGGCCGAAGGATTGCCGGGTGAACTGCGACGATTCATTGCCGATATCCGGCAAAATATGGGGAGAAACATCCATGACGCCGCAGAAGAAGAACTAGCAGCGTCGGGGGAGTTCGAGAAATTTGAAATCCGCTACTAATAACTTCACGAACCGCTAGCACTTTGCGTGCGTAAGTAGATAATTGCGTAAGTAGATACTTAACCGTCGCGCGACAACGGAAAAACAATGCAAGAGTTTTGGTACAACTGGCTGACGCCACTCTGGATCCTAAGTGTCGGAGTGTTTCTCGGACTTATCGCTGTGGCCGCATTTGGTGGCGCGTGCTGGCTGCTATCACGAATCCCTCAGTTGAACACTTTGTTTTACGACAAGAAGCCGATTGCACAGATTGCCGGAGGCGTGCTCGCCTTCTTGCTATTGGCGGCAATCGGAAGCCGACTACCCCGCACCGATGACGATCAGATATCGCAGACAGCAGTAATGTGGCTACTGGCTAGTGCTCCGCTGTTCTGGGCCACCGGTTATGGAATCATTGCGTTGATCTCCAAGCGTGCAGTCGCCGAATTCAAGGTCGCGTTGCTGGAGGGATTCCTCTGGCCGACCGCTTTGATTCTGGGCGGCTTCGGCAGCTTTGCAGTCATGGGGTACTTCCTCGTCAGTCAACCGGACGCGACACTCAACTCGCTGAAGCGGCTCCCGTATGTCGGCACAACGACCTACACGTTTGAAATCCCGGTTTCCGAGGACAAACTTGGCTTGCCCGAAGAGACGCCAATCGAAGTCCGCTTTTCCGGCAAAGAGATTCGCCACATCACGTTTGAGACGACTCAACAGATCGGTATCAATTTGGCTCCAAATTCCGAATCGGTACGCAGCCCATTTGACATCAACGCGCACGAAAAGATCGCCTGGGTAAAAGGCGGCCGTACGCCCAATCCATTCAAAGACAATGAAATTGAAACGCTGTACGTCAGAAACTTCGGCGAAGAGGCAGCTCAAGTAAAACTGACGACGTTCACGGCGCCCGAACATTCACAAGTCATGGGGATCCCGGTCACCGCGATATGCGTGTTCGCGACCTTCTTTATCTACATGCTGGTTCGATTCCTGCTACCAAAAGTTTCGGCGATCGCATTGGCGACTTACAAGTCGGAGATCGTGCAACCGCTATTCATGATCGTGCTGTTTCTTGGCATAGTTGCGATCGTCACTTTCATCTTCGTGCCCTACTACACTCTGGGCGAAGACATCAAGTTGTTGAAGGAGAGTGGTCTAACGCTGATCATGATCCTGTGCATCATTCAGGCGGTGTGGGCAGCTGGTACTTCCATCGCCGAGGAGATCGACGGCAAAACGGCACTCACCGTTCTCTCCAAACCAATCGGACGTCGCGATTTCATCATCGGCAAATTTGTTGGTATTGCGTGGACGGTCAGTTTGTTATTCCTGGTGCTTGGAATGGTCTTGCTGATTTGCGTCGCCTACAAGCCGATTTATGACTATGGAGAGGGTTCGCCGACGGAGCCCACATGGGCCATCTGCTACCTTGAAATGGCCAGCACTGTTCCCGGGCTGGCGTTGGGCTTGATGGAAACACTCGTATTGGCGGCGCTAAGTGTCTGCATTTCGACACGCTTACCGATGCTCGCCAACTTTATCCTTTCTTTCGGCATCTATTGGCTCGGACACCTTACGCCGCTGCTTATTCAGTCGTCGGATGAAGATGTATTTCCGGTCGTACGGTTTTTTGGGCAACTGATCGCCACCATCGTCCCCAACCTCGACCACTTCAATATCCACGCTGCCATCGCCAACGGCGTGAGCGTTCCACTCTCCTATCTAGGAGTGACATTTGCCTACAGCGTGATCTACAGTGTGATCGCATTGCTGCTGGCACTTGTGCTGTTTGAAGATCGCGACCTGTCCTAACCACGACCTGTCGTAACCGCGACCTGCCGTACGTCGCCGTTAGCAAGTTAGCTACGGCATTCGCGAGATCCAGGAATCAAGGCGTTGGATGACGGCAGCCCAGTCGTCGAATTGACGTTGTTCCAAGATTATCCAGCGCAACCAGTTCATCGGCGACAGCACGATGTTGGCTTGGTCGTAAAGTTTAGCGAGTTGAATT
>JBLHLE010000352.1:0-7034 GCA_047620805.1 Pirellulaceae bacterium | reverse complement strand
ATTGATGGATCGTCGAAAGACGATCCAATTTGAATTCAATGTTCCGCAAAAATGAACTCAATATTTGGAATGCAAATACGTTCTGGCGAACATTGCTACCGTCGCCAGAGCTTGTCTTTATCCAAGTGTTTCGCGGGTTTAACCGCGTTTGAGCGTTAGCCAAATAATAATACCGAAGGAAGTTAACCACTTGTTGAATGAGGGACGGCATTGTTCGCCGGCGTCCGCGCGTACGCCTCCAGAAATCGCCGCCAGCAATCATCGTCCATCAACGGTTTCATGGCGATTTCTTCCGGCTGACGGTTAAACGCGGTTAAACGAAAGCCGCCAATACTTGGGTAAAGACAAGGTCGCCAGAGGACGGACGATTGCGAGGGGGTTAGCGCGGTTTTCGCGATGTTTACTGAGTTGAGTGGTAGTTGTTGCTCAGCCTCGATGATGTTAACTTTAGTGTTCGGTGTCGACTCTATTACGAGGCGTCAGGTATCGTTGTGGATACTGGACACGGGGCCGAATTTACGAGCAAGTTAACGCGAAAACGAAGAAAAAACATGTCCAACGATCTGAAGATTGTCTATACCAAGACCGACGAAGCTCCAGCACTCGCGACTCAATCCTTACTGCCGATTATACGGGCCTTTGCGGCGTCGTCCGGACTGACGTTCGAGCTCAAGGATATTTCACTGGCTGGGCGAATTCTGGCGAATTTCCCCGACAATCTTTCGGACGAACAAAAGCAAAGCGATGCACTCGTAGAACTTGGCCAGCTGGCGAAGACCCCAGAAGCCAACATGATTAAGCTGCCCAATATCAGTGCTTCCATTCCGCAGCTCGCCGCCGCGATTGAGGAGCTGAAGGCAAACGGGTACGACGTTCCCGATTTTCCGGAAGAGCCATCTACCGACGAAGAAAAGGCAATACGCACTCGCTATGCCAAAGTTCTGGGCTCCGCGGTCAACCCCGTCCTGCGCGAAGGCAATTCAGATCGTCGAGTGGCCGCGCCGGTGAAAGAGTATGCCAGGAAGAATCCCCACTCCATGGGCGAGTGGAGCAGTGATTCGAAATCGCACGTCGCTCATATGACAGCGGGCGATTTTTTCGGGAGCGAACAATCACACGTCATGGATGCCGCTGGCGATGTGAGAATTGAATTGCTCGACGCCGACGGTAACAGCACTGTACTCAAGGAAAAGATTTCCTTGCAAGCTGGCGAAGTCATAGACGCGTGTGCGATGAGCGCGATCGCATTGCGAGATTATATCGCCAAGGAAATCGTATCGGCGAAGGAGCAGGACGTGCTGTTATCGTTGCACCTCAAGGCGACGATGATGAAAGTCTCGGATCCTATTATTTTTGGACACGCAGTGAGCGTGTACTACAAGGACGTTTTTGAAAAACACGCGGCCGTGTTTGCCCAAATCGGTGTCGACCCCGACAACGGAATTGGCGATGTCTATGCCAAGGTCGACCAACTTCCCGCCGATCAGCGAGCGGAAATAATCGCCGACATCGAGGCCGTCTACGAGACGCGACCGCGATTGGCCATGGTCGACTCCGATAAGGGGATCACTAACCTGCACGTTCCAAGCGACGTCATTATCGACGCCTCGATGCCTGCCGCCCTGCGAACTTCTGGGAAAATGTGGGGGGGCGATGGCAAGCTCCACGACACCAAATCGCTCATTCCCGATCGCTGTTACGCAGGTGTATATCAATCGGTTATCGATTTCTGTAAAGAGAACGGAGCTTTTGATGTGACGACGATGGGCAATGTTTCAAACGTTGGCTTAATGGCTCAGAAAGCGGAAGAATACGGTTCCCACGATAAGACGTTTGAGATTCCGCACGACGGTGTCGTTCGGGTGGTCGGTGAATCCGGCAACACTTTGATGGAGCACGCGGTCGATGCAGGTGATATTTGGCGGATGTGTCAAACCAAGGACGCTCCCATTCGCGATTGGGTGAAGCTGGCGGTGAATCGCGCTCGCGCGACCGGTTGCAAGACAATCTTCTGGCTCGACAAGGGACGCGCCCACGATGCGAACTTGATTGGGAAAGTCAATAAGTATCTAACAGAACACGACACCGAGGGACTCGATATTCAAATTCTTCCGCCGGTGGATGCAACTCGCGTCAGTTGTCAGCGCTGCAAGGAGGGCCTCGACACAGTTTCCGTGACGGGGAATGTGCTGCGAGACTACCTCACCGATCTCTTCCCGATTTTGGAATTAGGGACCAGTGCCAAGATGTTGTCTATCGTGCCACTGCTGGCCGGCGGTGGTTTGTTCGAGACTGGGGCGGGCGGTTCGGCTCCCAAACACGTGCAGCAATTCATGGAAGAAAATCACCTGCGTTGGGATTCGCTCGGCGAGTTTCTTGCTTTAGCTGTGTCGCTCGAGGATCTCGGTCACAAGTCAGGCAATGAGAAGGTGCTAGTTTTGGCTGAAACACTGACACAGGCGACGAGCAAATTCTTGACCGAGAACAAGTCGCCTTCGCGCAAGGTCAATGAATTAGACAATCGAGGTTGTCACTTCTACTTGGCGCTCTATTGGGCAGAGGCCCTAGCCGCTCAGGATAAGAACGACGAGCTGAAACGGCAGTTTGGCAGCGTTGCTCAGCAACTCGCTGAAAACGAAACGAAGATCGTGGACGAACTGAATGCCGTTCAGGGAGTGGCGATGGACATCGGCGGCTACTATCTACCGGACGATGCAAAATCGACTGCCGCAATGCGACCTAGTCCCACATTCAACGCGGTAATTGACCAATTAGCTGTTGGGTAACGAATCGGCAACCGAGTTGCGGGGTCTGTGATCAGATGGACTTCCAGTTGGGCGGCAAGCGCCTTGTCGTAGATTTCTAGCAGTTCTTCTTCACTATCCACTCGGACGCAGACTTTGGCGAACGACTCGGTGAGCCACGCTCGCTGGGCTTCGTCGAAGTTACTCAGTTGCACTGCGGCTTGCTGAAGCCGACGGCAAAGGAATGACATTGCAGCGTGGGCACCCTGAGCGATCTGCTTGCCGCGACGCATTTTTAGGTCGTGTCGCATGACAATCACCTGCTTAACTCTGGTTTGTGAATTCACTTCGTTGCTCCCCTGTGAACGTGTGGCACGCTGTAACTGCTTTAATAATGGACGTTTTCGACGGTACTGGGTTCGCCAGTTTTCCCGTCAAATTGAGGCAGGACAGGGTGCAATTGTGTATACTTGCAATTCCAATTTTTCAGCCGCCGATCTGGAGTATAGCGATGAGAATCTTTTTCTGTGTGACAACAATTCTAGCTTTGAGTTCCATTTGTCTCGAGAACAATGCTCGAGCAGAAGATGCGATAAGCTTCAAGAAAATACAACTGACGGCTGACTTCCACGCCGAAGGTTCTGGGCTGGGCGACATCAATCACGACGGACATGGCGACGCGATTTATGGTCCCTACTGGTACGAAGGTCCGGATTTCAAAAAGAAGCACGAGATCTACCCCGTCGAAAAATTTAAACCGACGGGCTACGCCACCAACTTTATCACCTTCGTTTCCGACGTGAACGGCGATGGTTGGGATGACGTGCTAGTCAATTCATGGCCGGGGAAAGATGTCTCGTGGTACGAAAATCCGCAGAATAAATCCGCCGGGCACTGGGCGAAACATCTAGCTCATCCCGTCGTCGACAACGAGTCGCCTCAGTTCGGCGACATTACTGGCGACGGTAAGCCCGAAATCGTATTTCATACCGGCGGCGTGCTCGGATTCGCCGGCCCCAGCGAGAGTACTGGAACGGAACGCTGGCCGTTTAAAGCCTGTTCGGCCAAAGAGAGTTGGCAACGCTACACCCATGGTCTTGGATTCGGCGACGTCAATGGCGACGGTCGCAAAGACTTCCTCATGTCCAATGGCTGGTGGGAACAACCCGCAAAAGGGAGTGACGAACTTTGGACTAAACATGCCTTTGGGTTCGGCGGCGGTGGAGCTCAGATGCACACCTACGATGTCGACGGTGACGGTGACAACGACGTTATCACTAGCCTTGCTGCCCACGGTTACGGACTCGCCTGGTTCGAGAACGTCAAGAAAGATGGCAAGATCGACTTCGTGCAACACAACATCCTCTCCCCAAAAGCCGATGAGCAGTCGGACGGCGTACAGTTCTCGCAGCTTCACTCTGTCCAACTCGCCGACGTCAATAATGACGGCCTGACTGACATTATTTCGGGAAAGCGTTTTTGGGCCCACGGTCCCAATGGCGACGCCGACCCCAATGGCCCTGCTGTCTTGTATTGGTTTGAACTGCAACGCGGAAAAGATGGCTCGGTCAGCTACAAGCCTCATCAAATTGATAACGATTCCGGCGTCGGGACGCAATTCACCGTCGGCGATCTAAACGGCGACAAGAAAGTTGATATCGTGATCGGCAATAAAAAGGGCGGATTCGTTTTCGTACAACAGTAAGTCGGTTCCACGATTGTCGGGGCCATTAAGTCGTAGCATGATCGTCTCGATCGTGATGAACCGCGGCTACGTTCTGCGTCGTTGGCTTGGTCCAATGTTGGTTGCCCGACTACAAATTCCCCGACCGCGATAATCAGTCTTTCAATTCCTCGCCGGGTGATTCCGCGTTGGGAACTTCCGTAGAGTTCTTGCGGTGTTTGGGTCGTTCCCTTAACTCGACGGGAATTTCCAGTGATTCGCCGTCGCGGAGCACCGTCAGAACGACGACGTCGCCCGCGCGTCGGAGGGCGACTTGCGTTTTCAGGCCGGCGAAAGAATAGATCGGGGCCTCGTCGAATTTCGTGATCACGTCTCCGATTTTTAAGTCGGAATCTGCTGCGCCCGAATCTTCCGCAATCAATGTTACGATGCAGCCGTCTTGACTGTTGCTTCCCCCAACTCCCAGGACGGGAGAATAGATGGCGAGGATCGTGAACAATATCATTGCCGACGACGCCAGGGAATTGAAAGTGCAGTGTAGGATCATGGGGGCCAAGAGAGTTTTGCGCCATTCATAGACCAGCGTCATGGCCACGCCGAGTATTGCAGTGGAGATAGAGTGACGAATTCCGAACGTGTGGACGAACCCGAAAAATACTGCTGGTACGAGAACAGCGAGAGCAAATGGCAATCGTTTTCGGCAGAAATTGTAGAGCACTCCACGGAAGAACATCTCTTCACAGATTGGCGCGAGAAATACAGCGGCACAGCCAAGGAGTACGATCGGCAGTATTTGCGCCGACTGAAACAGCTGCGCGAGACGTTCGGGAGGCTCGTTCGATCCCGGCCAGAATTGCTCCATCACTGTGAAGATGATCGCCACTATCGTAATGACCCCGAATGCCAAGGGGATTCCGATCGCGATTTCCGTGAGCAGAGTCTTTAAACTTGGCAGTCCACCAAAGAACCAGCTGCCGCGGATTTCCGTTCGGCGTCGCGACATATATGTTGCGATGAACAAATAAGTTTGGGGAGCGAAGAGGCTGATTAGAAACAAAGTCCAGTAGACGCTCGCAGATGACGATGATTCATAGCCGAAACCAAAAGTAGTTGGCGAGCGTATTACGAAGATGCCTGCGATCGCCAGTGAGATCGCAATCCAATTCCATTCCGTCTCGCGAAAAGAATTACCGACGGGTTTGGGTGATGCACCGTCTGGAGATGCACCGTCTGGAGATGCACCGTCTGGAGATGCACCGTCTGGAGATGCACCGTCTGGTGATGCGACAATATCGGTAGATTTCATTTCTTCGGTCTCCACGGGGAAACTTGGTCTCAATAGGGGTCATTCTACTTGGCCCTTCTGTGATCGACTACAAGCGAACCTATCTGCGCAACCTATCTGCGCAACGCTGAAAGACTGGCCTGGGATCGTCACAGCGGAGGATATGACCTGAGATTGCTTTTTGTTGTTTCGTGGGCACGGCAGGTTATTTTGTTGGTAGACGATCATTGCAATCCTGGGCAGCGTTTGAAGCCACTCGCGATTTATGCCAAAATCACTCCACTCTGGCGGCGCGTTCAATTAATAGGGAATTGAGATTGTGGGAACACCTGCGGAAGTACTAGCAAAACTCACTGGATTTCTGGGCGATCGCGCTGTTGTCGATGAGGCAATACGGCTGGAGCATGGCCACGATGAGTCTTCACACGCGCCATGTCCTCCAGAAATCGTTGTTTTTCCCGAATCGACTGAAGAAGTTTCTGCCATCGCCAAGCTTTGTTCGCAGCACCGCGTTCCGATCGTACCCTACGGCAAGGGCTCAGCAGTCGAGGGAGGAGTCGTGGCGACCCACGGCGGTGTTTGTGTCGACATGGCGCGCATGAACGAGATACTCGAAATCAACGACTTGGATTTGGACGCACGCGTGCAAGCTGGTGTGACGCAGTTTCAACTGAACGATCATTTGGCGGACAGCCCGCACTTTTTCTCCGTCGATCCTGGTGGTGAAGCGACTTTGGGAGGGATGGCTTCGACGCGAGCGTCCGGGACCAATACCGTCCGCTACGGGGCGATGCGAGAAAATGTATTGTCGCTGACTGTTGTGTTGGCAGACGGTCGAATCATTAAGACGGGCAGTCGAGCGCGAAAGTCGTCGGCCGGTTATGATCTGACGCGTTTGTTTGTCGGAGCTGAGGGGACACTGGGAATTATCACGGAAGTGGCTGTGCGGTTGTACCGACGGCCCGAGGCGTTGTCGGCGGCAATCTGTCCGTATGATTCGATCGGTGATGCTGTGAAGACGGTGATCGAGACGATTCAGGCGAGCATCCCGGTTGCGCGAGTTGAGTTGTTAGACGAGTTCGCGATCGACGCGGTGAATCGGTATTCCGGATTGAACTACGAGGTAACGCCGACTCTGTTTTTTGAGTTCCAAGGGACGGAAAGCGGAGTCGTCGAACAGGCGGAGATGGTGGAGGCGATTGCGAAACGATGTGGCGGGCGTCAATTTCAGTGGGCGACCGATGCTGAGGATCGCGCTAAGCTGTGGCACGCCCGGCATCAGGCCTACTACGCGATCCTCGCCCTCAAACCTGGCGCTCGA
>JBLHLE010000351.1:0-7059 GCA_047620805.1 Pirellulaceae bacterium | reverse complement strand
GGATGGCAAGATCGTCCCGGAGCCGTCGGATCCCAATGTTCGACCGATAAAAAATCTGAATGCTGCTGGATTGGTCGTGATGCCTGGCGGTGTCGATATGCACTGCCATATCGCCGGTCCGAAAGTAAATATGGCGCGCAAGATGCGACCGGAAGAGAAGCGTCGAGACGCTCCCGTAATGCGGACCGCCATTACCCATAGCGGAACGATGGGCAGTGTGCCCAGCACGTTCGCGACCGGGTACAAGTACATTGGTTTAGGCTACACCACTGCATTTGATGCAGCAGTTCCTCCGCTATCCGCTCGACACGCCCACGAAGAATTTGAAGACACTCCCTGCATCGACAAGGGATTCTATGTCTTGATGGGTAACAACCATTTTCTCATGAAGTGTATTCAGGACGGGGAGCCGGAACGACTTGAGTTTTTTATGGCTTGGTTGTTGGGCGCAGCAAAGGGCTATGCACCCAAATTGGTCAATCCCGGTGGCGTCGAGGTTTGGAAGCACCATGCATCGGGAAATGTCAGCGGTATCGAAGACAATGTCGACCACTTTAACGTAACGCCTCGACAGATCATTACCGAGGCTAGTCGAGCGGCAAACAACCTCCATCTTCCTCACCCCGTTCACATCCACTGCAACAATCTGGGGATGCCCGGCAACTGGACGACAACCCTAGCGTCGATGGAGGCGTTGGAGGGTCACCGCGGTCACATCACTCATATTCAGTTTCATAGCTACGGCGGCGGCGAAGCGGACGAAGCAACTTTCTGCTCGAGAGCCGAACCGCTGGCTGATTACGTTAACTCCCACGACAACGTAACGGTTGATGTCGGGCAAGTAATGTTCGGCGAAACGACCAGTATGACGGGCGATGGTCCACTCGGTTACTACCTAGCCAACGTCTATGGAACGAAGTGGTTCAGCGCCGACACGGAGATGGAGGCAGGCTGTGGCATCGCACCGATCAAGTACCGCAACAAGAGTCTAGTGCACGCTTGGCAATGGGCAATCGGACTCGAGTGGTATTTGTTGGTAAACGACCCCTGGCGAGTTGTCATGAGCACGGACCACCCCAACGGTGGTTCGTTTTTGGCGTATCCGCAAATCATTCGTTTGCTGATGGATAGCACGTATCGCAAGGATGTACTCAAAACGGTGCACCCGACGGTCGCCAAGGGATCTCTGTTGGCCGACCTCGATCGCGAATACACCTTGGGTGAGATCGCCATCATTACACGTGCCGGACCAGCCAAGATTCTGGGGCTGAAAAACAAGGGACATCTCGGTCCCGGAGCCGACGCCGATATCACGATCTACACGCCCCATGAAAACAAAGAGGTCATGTTCGAATTGCCGCGATACGTTATCAAGGCCGGTCGTGTCATTGTTGAAGAAGGTGATATCCGCGAGAATATTCAGGGCAAGACGCTTCACGTTGCCCCTGATTACGATCGCGGTGTGGAGTCGAGTATCAGCGACTGGTTTGAGCAGTTCTACTCGATCCGATTTCGCAACTATCCCGTTTCGGATCATTACCTTCAAGAGTCTGAGCAGATTGCCTGTGAAGCAGCAGTCGCTGTTACTTCCACGGATTCCGAAGGCCAGAATAACGATGGCCAGAATAACGATGGCCAGAATAACGAAGGCCAGAATAACGATGGCGAATCGGCTGCAAATCCCCCAACGCCATAGTAGCCAACCCGATACGAACTGAATGCGGAGGTAACCGATAGGCGGCGTTGGCTCCCTACGACGGAAACTTGCCAGCGACTTCAGCGGGAATTTCGAGTCCCATTTTCTCCATTGCCCGCCGGTAGTCTTCTGGGTGGTTTAGATTTTCCAGTGTGGCGAGTTCAGCGTCGAATTGGCGGAGAGTCTCCACATCGACGCGCAGCGTATTCGCTTCGTCGAACAGGAAGACTGGTCGCAAGCGGTCGGCTGCAATAAGCCGTTCGATCGAATCGACAAGTTTCAGCCGGTAGACCGCGGCCAACGGATGGTGGAATCTACCGTCTTGGGGAACGACAATGTCATGGTCGGCAAGCATTTCGATGAGGGCTCGAACGAATTCGGCTTGCAGAAACGGTACATCGCAGCTGGTGGCATAGCACGCGGTGGCGTGTGGGCGGAGGGCCGTCATTCCTGCCTGAAGTCCAGCTAATGGGCCCCGCTGTGCGACTTGGTCCCGCGCGACAATCACGTCTGATGGCAATGCGGGCAGGTTTTGTCCCTCTGCTGCCACCACGACGATTGGCGAGACAACTTGCGATAATAGACGCACCACTCGCTGTAACAGCGTTTCGGCGCCGAACGGGAGATCGCTTTGGGCCAGGCCCATGCGAGTGCTGAGGCCACCGCAAAGGACGATCCCGCCGATGGTTTGGGGAGTGCTCATGGTCCGGCTATCGTTGGTGTTGAAACGACTGTTTATCGCATTTATTGCCAGATCGCATTGGGCGATCATCTACCGACATGGTTATCGTTTGATTATACTCGTCCTGTCGGATTCGTATTCGCTTTCAGTCATCTTCCTCAAAGATTCTTGCGATGGCATTAACACTGCAGTTGACCGCTGAACCAACCGTTCCGTTGGAAATCGAAGGATTCATTCCTGAAGTCGTTCGCGAGTGCACGCTGGACGAGATCAGGAAGAAATCAGTTTTCCACGGCAATCGCACCGTTGAACTGGGCGAGTTCTTTGATGTCGCGGGAGATCCGTCGGATTGCGAACTGCATTTGCAAGGTGACATGTCGCGCGTACACTGGATCGGCGCCCAAATGACGACTGGCAAGATTCGCATCGAAGGAGATGGAGGCCGTCACATCGGCAGCGAAATGCGAGGAGGCGAAATTCACGTCTCAGGCGATGCCAGTGATTGGGTCGGCGCTGAAATGAAAGGCGGGTTGATCGACATCAAAGGGAGCGCTGGTCATCTAGTCGGTGCTGCCTATCGCGGCAGCGCTCGCGGAATGACAGGTGGCACGATACTAGTCCACGGCAAAGTTGGCAACGAGTTGGGGCATACAATGCGACGCGGCTTGATCGCCGCACAGAGCTGTGGCGATTTGGCTGGCTTCAACATGCTGGCCGGAAGCATCTTGGTGTTCGGAGAGTCTGGTATTCGACACGGAGCAGGCATGCGTCGCGGGACAATCGGATTTCTGGGACAAGAACATCCTCCGCTGTTGCCAACATTTAAATACGCCTGCCGTTTCCGCCCCGACATCTGTCAACTCGTCTTTCGCGAACTAATCGGTTTGGGCTACCCTGTTCCCAAGGATCTTCTCAGCGCCGACCTCGACCTTTACAACGGCGACTTGATCGAAGGCGGTCGCGGTGAAATCCTTCTCCGCGCCGTTTGATTTAGCCGACGTGACAGCTTAACCGACGTGACAACCCAGTTTGGCAAGTTGCCTTTGAATCTCTTTATCGGCGAGCAGGTCTCGCAATGCCTGAATTGCGGGGCGATGCTGGCGGGCGATTGGGACCGCGAAGTCGTACTGTTCGTTTATCACGGGGACGAATCCCAGTCCCGACTGGTTTGCTACGTATTCGATGGCGACTCCCCAGTCCGCTCGATGTTGAACCACTGCTGCGGCGACGGCGTTGTGACTGCTAGATTGGATGCCGTATCCCGCTGGGCGTTCGCCGGCCAACAATTGATCGATGAGGATTCGCGTTCCGCTGCCTTGATTTCGATTGACCAGCATACAGGACTCGTCGTTCTTTATTCGCTCGATGATTGTCGCCGGATCGTGGCCCGCAAAGCGGTGATCGTCGCAGCGGAATAATAACCCCTGTTGTCGCGAATAGCCGGGGAGCAACTCGAAATCTTCGTCGAGAAACGGCGAGTTGTACGTTTGCGTTTTAGCGTCCAGTAAATGGATGCCGGCGACATCGCACTCGCCTCGCTTCGCGGCATCGAGTCCAGCGGTTGAGCCGACGGACAGGAATTTGGTTTGCCAACCATCGTCTTGCAGGCGACTTAGTAGGAAGTCGAGTCCCACGCAGTGACTGCCGATCACGACGAGGTCGGCGATGCCGATATCGCGGCCGAGCAGTTGGACTTCTACTTGTTCATCGGCGGCGATGATTTCATCGTGACGAGGGATGGCAATAAAACCGTCGGCCTTGCTAAAGGTTGTTACCGATCCGGAGCCTTTGCCCATCGAATAGGCCGCCAAGCTACCATCGTTGCGAGGAACAAGCCCAACCAGGAGATATTCCTTTCTGCCAATCTGGGAATTCACTTTCATTGCAAGTCGCGCGACGCAGGAACTTGTCGACTGGGCAGGTAATCCGGCAAGTCTTCTCAGTACTGGTGCAACGAACTCGTGAAAAGTGAATATTGCCGAGGTCGGAAAACCTGGAAGAATGACAACGGGTTTCTCGTGATGGGCGGCGAGGCAGATTGGCTTTCCCGGCTTTAACGCCACGCCATGGGCGACGATCCCGGGTTCGCATATGTCTCGAACAACTTGATAGGAAAGGTCCCCTGCCCCTTTACTGGTTCCGCCCGAAAGCAGCAGGACATCACATTGTTCCAGGCCTTCGCGAACCAGTGTCGCAATTCTCTCGGCATCGTCCTGCACGATCCCCAGCACTCGCGGTTCACCGCCGAGCTCTGCGACCGCGTCTCGGATAATCTGTGCGTTCGAGTCGTAGACCATGCCCGGCGTCATTGGTTCGCCCGGCTCAATAATCTCGTTTCCCGTCGAGATGATTCCCACAAGAGGGCGGCGCCAAACGTCGACGGCCGTTGTTCCGATGGCGGCCAAAACGCCTGTCTCACGGCTGGTTAACAAGTCGCCGCGTCGCAAAACTGTTTCGCGGGCCGAGATGTCGGTTCCTGCGTAGGAGACTCCAAAGCCAGCGGCAACGGGACGTCGAACTTGAAGTTGGTCGCCTTCGGAGTCCGCGTACTCGATCATCAATATGGCGTTGGCCCCCCGCGGCAGCATGCCTCCCGTGGCAATGGCAACGGCTGTGCCTGGCTGTATCTCGAGCTGCGAGCCGACGCCTGTCCCTATTTCTTCCGCGTGCAGCTGAAGTTGTCGTGGGTTCTCTTCGTCCGCCTCGTAGGTGTCTTCCGCACGCAGAGCAAAACCGTCGAAGTTGGAGCGGTCGAACGACGGTACGTTGATTTCAGAAATTACGTCGGCAGAGAGGACGCGGCCAAGTGCACCTGAAAGAGGTACTTGTTCAATCTGAGTTGGACGCAGACGAATGGCGGCGTGGAATCGCCGCTCCGCTTCGTCTCGATCGATGACATCAAGGAATTGTTCTTGCTTCGCCATTTTCGACCTGAACCGTTCCGGCTGCTGAAAAGTAGTTGAGGGATCCGAGGACTTCAATAGAGTTTGTTAGAGAGCTTAATTGCCGTGTTCAATTTCAGTGTTCAATACAGAAAAACTTCGACGACTTTGTCTTCTGGGTAACCTTCGCTATCGCCTGCGATCACGACGAAGCCGTCGGCTCGCGTGGTAGAGCTTAACATGGAGGCGCCGCTAATCGCGATGGGTTCGACAGCGCCGTCAATTAGCTGCACTCTCGCGTAGTCGACTCGACCGACAGTCGACACCAACTTGCGACGCAAGGGCAGGTGAACGGAACGGTATGGCCAATTGGTGGCGCGTCCGCCGAGCATCCGGATAGCGCGACCGGCAAAGAAATCGTAAGCACACAGGCACGAGACAGGATTCCCTGGGAGCAGAAAAACGAGACGATTTCCCAGGGTTCCCATGCCGGCGGGACTACTGGGCCGCATCGCGATTCCGTGAATCGCGAGATTACCGTCGCGAGCCAACAACGAGGGAGCGAAGTCCTCCTTGCCGACGCTCGACCCGCCCGAGACGAGTACGACATCGACATCGTCGTGAAGTGCCTCGGTGATTGATTCGACGTTGTCGGGAATGATACCTGGATTGAGTGCGATACCCCCGTCGCGTTCGATCAAACCGGCGAGCATTGGGCTGTTGGCGTCGACGATTTGAAAGTCACGGGGGACAGAGCCCGGAGGGAGCAGTTCGTTTCCAGTTACGACAATTCGAACTCGAGGTCGCCTGACGACTTGGACTTCACTGACGCCGATCGAAGAAAGGACGCCGACATCCTGCGGCCTCAAGGCTCGACCAGTCGAAAGAACCACGTTATTTTCGGCAATGTCTTCCCCGACGCGAGCTACGTTCTTTCCGGGAGTGAGTGGATCGACGAGAAAGACTTTGTCGTCGCGGTCGCTTTCGGTGCGTTCGACGGGAACGACTGCATCGCAACCGGCAGGCACGGCCGCACCCGTCATGATTCGGACCGCTTCCCCAACGCCGATTACCAGGTCGCTCGTTTGTCCGGGAAGTACTTCTCCGATCACTTGGACAGGCAATCGATTCAAAGTTGACGCACCTTCTGAATCGACGGCACGAATCGCATATCCGTCCATCATGGCGCGGCGAAATCCGGGCACGTTGACGCGACTGGTAACCTCTTGAGCGAGAGTACGACCGCAGCATTGCAGGATGGAAATAAGCTCTGAGTCGCGCAATTGAGCGTTGTTTTGGATCCAGTGAAACGCGTCGTCGACCGTCGAGCGGCGCGCAAAGCCGCGCATTCGTGGATCGCTTGGACTAACTGACGACATGGATTCACTACCTACCTAAATACGTATCGTATCCAACTATCAACTGGATTAATGGTTCATGATACGAGTTCTTCGCTGAACACTCTAGTGCCGGGCTGATCAAAATCAAGTTGGCAGGGCGTACGTTCTATGTCGAGAAGTTTCACACAGAGATGCAGATGCAGAGGGGAAATGGATTTGTGAATAATCCAAGTTGGCTTGCGCGGATTGCGATCTTCTGGATCAGGATTATCAGAGCGGGATTATCAGAGCGGGATTATCAGAGCGGGATTATGCCGTCCCTCTGCGGCTCTGCGTGAGAGTGTTTTTAATACGCCACCGCTGTGAGTGATTAGTGTCCGCGAACTGTGTCCGTTTGCAGGTGCTGTAGACTACTCAATAATCGCCCAATGCCTTTGATGGTGGGATCCAGTGTTTCCG
>JBLHLE010000350.1:0-7060 GCA_047620805.1 Pirellulaceae bacterium | reverse complement strand
TCCTTCGGGATAAGAAAGTACGTTTTTACTTTTCCGATTTCTCGAAAGGAGTTGCTATGACACCCCTCCGACGACGATTCATTGATGATCTGAAGTTACGGAGCGATACAATCCCCATAGCAACCGCCCGTGGCGGTTTAACTCAACGCGTTGTATCTAAAGCGAATATCTCGCCATTGCAGGGCTACCGTCGTATGCATCGCTGTAGATACAACCCTAAGCGAAGTGTTCGCGGACAGGGAGATTACGAGCTCAGAATAAGTAAGAAAACTGCCGGAACTGCGCTGCGATTGTTGCCCGCCTGCGGCGATTCGTAACCCTCCGGAGGCGAATTCAAAACGAACAGATAACGCCGACGAAGATGAATAAAGCCGCGCCGATTCCGAGCCAGCTGACTTGGTCGATAATGATCGGGCCGACGACTGATGGAATGGTTCGCTGAGTGTACTTCGCCAGCATGAATGACTTCACGACACACGACGCGATATAGATCAGAAAGATCGCAAGGTAAAAGAGAAAATACGGGTAGTTGCGAAGCATTGATTCCATGGTGAATAACACAACAACTGTGCTCAGGCTAAAGGATAAGCTGCTCACCACGAAAATGATTACCGCGTCGTGTAAAATTGGAACGCCACGTGAATTCGATGTGAACGCAGTTGCCGGAGTAGCACTTAGCGTGGCATAGGGGTTTTCTTGGTCAAATTCGGCGCGGGCCACACTATTGCTTGACGCGGTTTCAAATGGCTCGTCTTCGCCGTCGACGATCGCAATTCCTTGCTCATTGTTTCTGGGGAAGAAGCGACAAGCGGCTTGAAGAATGATCGCGCCCAACGGTGAGACGAAACATGTTAAAAACAACAAGGCGATGGCGTAAATGATGACGTACGTCATTGTATCCCAGATGCGTAAGGCTATGTCTTATCTTGCTCGCGACGACTCGTGACGCCACAGATCCGGGCAGCGGTCGAGACTCGAATCAGTGCAACGCCGCATCGAATTAGCAATGCACAAATGAAGCCTACCACACTTGCTTCGATAACTTGACGACTTTCGACATATTGCAAAGCCGTGCTCACCAACCATAAACCGCCGCCGACCATCAGCCAGCCGGCGATCTCGCGTGTCCAGAAAAACATATTATTGATCGAGAAAAACATAGTTTGGAGGCTCCTTGTTGTAACTTGGAGTGCGGAGTTTCAGGCGTCGCACTATTGCGGCGAAATTCTGAACTTCACGGGTTACTGCTATTTCTTAGTCAATCGCACGAAGCGGTCTTGAAGTTGATATCTCACGACTCGGCTAATGTCTGGGCTCGTTTCTTCCGTGATCACACTGCGCAGAAAGATCCGCGCTTCCGATTTTGTCATCAATTGCCAACTAATCGCCTCGACCACGTAATAAACAGCCAAGGCGCCCACCAGTAGGGTTCCGCCGATGCGGACCGTTCTCACTGCCGTTGGTAGCAGCCCAATGTTCCGCGGGGTATCCACATCTGCGGGAATGGCCGACATGATGGTCGCGGCCAACAGGACCGCCAGGGCCACTCGGACCAACCCGGTCACAAGTTCCACTGCCGAGAAGGTACGTTTCTCGCGAGGTTGCAGTCCGACGGGGTCGCTACGCATCGATGCCGGCAGAAACCGACGAACTACCGCGCCAAGTTTGCCAGTCAGTGATGCGGAATGGAATGGCAAGACGGTGCCTGCCAGCACGACATACCGACTGGCGGCTGAGACGAAAACTAAAACGATCGCCGCGTAAATGAGGTTGTCTACACTCTGTAGATCGCCGAAAGTTGTCGGTCTTTCGGTTAGCACCAGGTCGACCATCAGGAGCAACAGCAGCCAGGGAACGAGCCAGATTCTTAGAACCGCAAACGAGGCCAATAGAAATAGCACCAGCCAACTGCGGCCGAAGAAGTCGAGCGAAAAAGTGGAGGCGAGACACAGGTAGGCGATAATTGCGGTCGCCAAATAGACGACGTTGCTGACAGGAATTGACTGCGGATTAAATTGAGGGTTCTCAATTTTTTCCAGCAGCCATTCGGTTTTTTGGGTAAGCCAATCAAGCATTTCTATTCCTTTAGGCTCCCGCCGTGCGGCCAGTTCGGATTAATTCGGCTTGGGCGAGCACCAGTGCCGTCGCTTTGGGGTCATCGGCGAATGCGATCGACGCCCCGCATTTTCGAATCTCATGTTTGATCGTCTGTTCCGCGGCGGCCAGTCGAATCAACTCGCCACGCAGGACTAAGTCTTCTACGTTTGAGCCGTCTAGTGTGTTGAGCGCGTCTTGATGAGTCTGGCTGGGGCGGGACGGGCGCGGGCAGATCACCATAACTCGATGATGTCTGGCGGTTGCCACGCGGATGGTGCGTGTCAGTTGTTCGAGTCCTTCGCGGTGGTCTAGCAAGTCCACTAAAAGTACAAAGATCTCGTTGTCGCGACCGCGAGTGACCGAATTTACTAATTCTGTCGTCAGGATGTCCATCTTCTTTTGGTGGCTTTCGCTGCTACCGAAAACGCTATAACTCGGCGCGCAACCCGCGTCGAGCAGAAACTGCTGAGCGTACTTTGCCATCACCGGGTTATCTTGTTGCAGTCGAGTAGGGCCGTCTGCCGGCAGTTCGTACAGTTCGCAGAACAGAGTGGCCAGTTGTTGCCGCTGGCGGCGCCGGTATCGACTTGCGGGAAACATCGGAAAGATTGAGAAGGGGACCAGATTGATCACATCGTTGAGGTGGCTAGGATAGAGAGCGCTGGCGACATTCCACGCTTGCTGCAAAAGTTCGTCGGACAGTCGTGCCGGTGGGCAGACTGGAAAGGCAGCTCCTTGGCTGAGTTGATCGAGCAGGCGGTAGTAGTGTCGTTGGCCGCCGGCGGGGCGAGACTTGATCGTTTGTTGTTCGTCAAACAGGACCAAGCCTACGGGATCGCGGATCGCCAACGAAGATTGCGCGATCGTCGCCGCCAAAAAAATGTTTCTATCGATTGGCCGATTGCCAAACTGACCGCGCTGGGCGTTTTGGGAGCAGTCGACAAACAGGGTCGTGCGTATCGGTACTTCATTTTCATTTTGACGGACAATCAGCGCGTCCCGCCGAGCAGAAACTTTCCAGGCGATTGATTTGGGTGGATCGCCAGCTACATACTCTCGTAGCTCGTGGAGTTCGGCACCCATTCCCGATTTTTGTTCGCGGTGTATCCCCAGTGTTGTCAAGTTATTGCTGAACTTGATTCTCGATGCTGGTGTGTTCGTTCGCACGGGCATCGGGAGTACGCGGAAGACTTGTTCGCAGGCGATGAAGTGACGGAAAAAGAAGAAGCCGTGGACATCGAATAACTGAATACAGACGCCGGGGAGTTTTGCGATCCCCGATGTGCAGGGCTTCACTCTGTAGGTGAACTCAATAGCTTTTCCACCGCCGACCGTTCCGTCGCAGCTATTGGAGCTTTCATCCAGTTCGAGGATTTCGGGCAAGTAGTCTTCCGCGCGTACGATTCGTAGTCCAACCGGAAATGGACTGTTAACTCGCACGCGGATATTCGCGGTGCGTAACGACCACAGCGTTCCGCTATTTTTCGCGCTGTCATTGATCCAGCGTTCGCACTCCAGGGCTCGGACGACGACCAGGACTTTCATGCGGAACATGACCCAATCGGCGAACAGCCACAAAAGTACGGCGAGCGAGGAGATCGCGAGAATGTCTTGTCCGCGGAGGACTCCAAAAGCCGTACCGGCGATGCCGAGCAATCTTAGCCAGCGAAATCGACTTGTAATCATCGACGCCTCAGCTTTTGAGTACGGGGACAGACCGAATGATTTCACTCACGATGTCGTGAACGCTACGGCCTTCCATTTCCGCTTCGGGGCGAAGAATCAACCGGTGGCCGAGGACGGGTAGTAAAGTCGCCTGAATATCTTCATGAGTCAGGTAGCCGCGTCCACACAATAATGCTCGAGCGCGCGACGCTTTCATTATGAAAATCGCAGCTCGCGGACTGGCGCCCAGGATGAGTTGTGGGTGCATTCTGCTTTGTCGGCACAGGTCGACGATGTAGGCGTGCAACTCCTCGGTGCTAAAAACATGGTCCAACTGCTTTTGGAAGTTTATCAGCTCATCGGCGTGCGAGACGGGTTTAGGAGTCGCCGTCGGGCGACTGTGGAGTGCGAGCATTGCTACTTCCTGTTCACGTTGCGGATATCCAACTTCGATGCGAAACAGAAATCGATCGAGTTGAGCTTCGGGCAGACGATAAACTCCTTCTTGTTCAATTGGGTTTTGCGTTGCCAACACCATGAACGGATTGGGCAGCTCAAGGGTCTTGCCTTCAATCGTCACTTGCCGTTCCTGCATCGCTTCGAGCAAAGCGGATTGAGTTCGCGCGGGTGCTCGATTCAATTCATCGGCCAGCAGCATTTGGCAGAATATCGGTCCCTTACTTAAAATGAATTGATTCGTTTGTCGGTCGAGGATCTGTGTCCCTGTTACATCGGAGGGCAGCAAGTCGGGGGTGAATTGAACTCGCTTGTAATTGATGCCAAGGACGTGAGAGAACGTCCGGCAAAGCGTCGTTTTTGCCGTTCCCGGTACGCCTTCGAGCAATACGTGCCCGCCCGCTAACATCGAAGTCAACATTTGCGTGACGACGCCGTTCATGCCCACTACGACTTCCGCGACGGCAGAGAGCGTTTCCTCGTGGAGTTTGCCGACTTGGGCGGCGAGTTCATTTAGCTCGGGACGAATCACGTAGTGCCTCTGTTATTTTCTATGGGGAAGGACACATGCGTTTTCAACGACGCTAACATCCTCCGCCCCTTGTTTTCTATTTCTGGTGTTTTCAATTCAAATTGCGTTGGGTTGTTTTGAATGGCTAGGCCATTGGATTTGAGAATGCTCGTGCAACACTTGGATTTCACGAATGACTCGGGCGAGCTTACGGAAGGTGCCCGCAGCTAACGGTCGTCCATCTTTTTGAGTTGCTATCGCGAGCAGTCGTTTCAAGGAACTTTTGACTCGCCAGCGGACTCTCCAATTGGCAGCTATTTTCACTTCCCCAATGTCGCGGTTCCACTTGTCGTGTTGATTGGAAAGGCTGAGGTTGCAAAACAACTTACTGGCCAGCATCTGCGCTGCTGGCAGGAACTGCGACGTCTTCAACTGCTGTTGCACGCGTGCCTCAAGACCAGACTGTGCAGGATTTACCACCGGTGAATCGACGCTTTGATTTCGTTTCATCAAATACCACAAAATGAAGAGCAGTCCCAGTACTGTAACGGCAATGTACAACGCTCGGCGATACAGCCTGTCGCTCAGTTGGCGGGGGCGACGAGCGGCGAGTTCGTTGTGCATGTCGGCATCCTCCATTTTGGCCAACAGTTTGTTACCAAACGGCAGCCACGCGTCGGCAGGAATATTCTTCAGGTCATTCATCGTAATTGGCGGGAGTTCCTCCGGCGCGGGTAACGGCGGAAGTTTGTTGGGATCGGGGCGGCCGTTACTTGTCTGAGGCAGGCCATCGATCACGAGGAATAAGTTATCGCGCCCATCTTCCACCAGCCAATTGGAGAGATTCAATAGCAGCCGCGAGTTGTCGCCGTGCATGATCATGCTATTGATGAGCAGGCTATGGTCTGACATGACGACCATGCGGCCACGTCGCGAACGCCCGGATCGAAAAGTAGCGACCAACGTCTCACCTGCATTTTCCGATGCGTTGGAACGCGGAAACCAGGCAATCCGTTCCCAGCTCCCATGGCGATCGAATGTCGTGTCGATCCAGCCCGCTCGATTGGCAATGATACGAGTTATGCCGCGGTTGATCCGATGGGACGTTAGGTCCTGCACTGCGGGGCAATCGGTGTAGCCTTGGTACGCATCGGCCTCGTCGACTACGGTAACTGGCCCCCCTTTAATTAAACAGAATTCGTCGACCCAAGTCGGCTTGTCTGTCGCCAATAACACAGCGCCACCGCGATTGAGGAACGGTTCGATATCGACGCGGGCTAGAAAATCGTAGCGATTGATGTCGCCGACCAACACGATCACCGATTTGTGCGGCGCGTCGTTGACCATCGAAATGTCCGTTGTCGTTTGTAGTCCGCGACCTTCTAGAATCGAGTGAAAGACATGAAAACCGAAATTCATCTCATCGGCGGAAGGCTGGGCAGCCGTTTGTGCGCGAGCTGGTAGCGTAGAGACGCCACCACAAATGATGATGGTTAGCGCCGCTACCAACAGTAGTCTGACTCTCGTGCGAAGTGCGATCATTGGTGGTCGTATAGAGTCAAGGCTTGGCGGGCTGTTTTGAGTTCGTTGTCATCGAGTGGTTCGTCGCCCGGCAGGTATCGCGCTTGTTCGTAGACGGTGGTGAGCGCTTCGAGAGCATGGCGTCCTTGCGGAACGGATTCGAAAAGCTCCCTGGCGGCTCGGCGATGCGTCCACCAAGGTGACTCCGCCGCCGCTGTCTTGGCCGACATTGCATGGAAGGCGTCGAGCACATCGGTTTTGGTCGCCAAGTCGGATGGCATTCTGACCGCCGCAGCCGCGATTCGGGCGGCGACCGCGATTTTTTGTCGGCGTACTTTCGCAAGCCAAATCGCAGAGCCTACCAAGACCAGTAAAACCATCAAGAGCATGACAGGGGTCTGAATCGAAAACGCATCGCTCGATTCGCCGTCGACTTGATTCTCGGGAGAACTGGTTTCCGGGTTTGGGTCGCGCGAGTTAGATTGATTGGCATTGGCAACCTTCATGAACAAGTTTTCGCCGAAGTTCGCCAGGTCTTTTATGCTCTTAGAGAACCCGCTGTTTGAATTCGCATCTGAGTTGCGATTCGGAGTCTCCGGTCGACTCGAGTTATTCGTCCGCGAGTTATTCGTCCGCGAGTTATTCGTCCGCGAGTTATTCGTCCGCGAGTTATTTGCGTTTGGGCGATTACCGTTCGTGTTATTTGCGTTCGTGTTATTTGCGTTAGGTCGACTTCGATCGGGAAGGTTGCCGTTTGTCCCGTTGCCGTTTGTCCCGTTGTCGTTTGTCCCGTTGTCGTTTGTCCCGTTG
>JBLHLE010000349.1:0-7076 GCA_047620805.1 Pirellulaceae bacterium | reverse complement strand
CGTGGGCTTAGCGAAACGGTTTCGGCCTCAGTTATCAGCAACCGATAAACACTGTCTTCGCCTCCGCGATTCAGTTGGTCTTTGATCGAAATATCGACGACGACAATCCCCTTGGCGACGGTGTATTCTACCATCGAGTCGGTGGTGTTCGTCGTGTCATCATTGAATGCCAAACGCCCCCCCTGATCGTTGCGAACTTCCAGCACGGTGTCCATCGGCGATCCGAGTCGATCGGCGAAAAGCTCGAAACGCAGCTTCTTCCCCTCCGCGACCGTTACTCGATAGACATCTTCCTGACCCGCATTTCCGATCCGCCCGCTAACGGCGACTGGAACACTAGGTAGCTCCTGCAGTTGCTGCTCAGCTCGCTCTTCGATGACTTCTCGCAATTCACTGGTGGCAACAAGTGGACGGAGGCCAGTAGCGTTGGAACCCGCAGGCCATGGCGCCGGCTGGACAAGTCCATTCCCTGTTACTTCCACGTCGCTGGTGGCTGACACATTTCCAACAAACGTCAGCTTCGCGGTCTTTCCTCGCTCGACGACTGGCGGAAATACGGCGTCGGCAAATTGAAACTCACCGATTTTCAACCGAAAGAAATTCGGAGCGGGGGCCGCATATTGCAAGTCGTGCAACTCCAAACTGTAAAGTCCATCAGCAGGCAGTTGCGCTGTCAAACGAGCGTCGCCATGAAGTGCAGGGGAGGGCAACGCCAAGGCAATTTGCCTTCGGTGCGAATCGTACAGATGCAAAACGGGACGCAATTTCCCCCCCAGGCGAAACGACTCGACCTCTGCCAGAAAGTCCTGGCCCGCCTTGCCTGTAAACGTCGTCTTCATGATCGTCGATCCGGAAACCGTACCGTGCGCAGCAACATTTAAACTCTCGAGCTCTGGCAAAAATGCGATCTGGGGCAACTTATCGGCTGCCACGACGATCGCGTCGGAAATTCCGTTCTTGTTCATCACTCGCAGGTTGTATATTCCCGGTGTGACGTCCGCAGCGAGAGTCAGTTCAACTTGCAGACTATTCGCGGTCGCCTCGAGTACTTTTTGACTCTCGATAGGCAAGCTAGTAACAATTATTGAGTCGGCCGACAACTCCAAGCCTTGAATGGTCACCGTCGAAGTCGCCCCAATCTGCAAACCGCGGATTGGCATATTCGAAATCTTCGGCGCAGCGTCAGCGAAACCGCTGAGCGTGATTATCCAAGCGAGTACCAGCGAGGCAGTTCGAATTTGACACTGCACCCTGGTGACGATGTGCCGGCAAGCGACGTACGGCATAAGTTTCAAACCTTAGAACAATTCGGGAATAGGCTGTGCATCGATCAGTCGAATTGGACGACTGCCGGGTCCGGGCATCATGGTAGTTTCTAAATCAATTCCCATTCCTTGGTAGATAGACGCGATAACTTCAGGCGGCTTAACCGGCCGGTCGTGAGGCGCGGCGCCGATTTTGTCCGTGGAGCCGATGACTTGGCCGCCGCGGATATTGCCGCCGCAGAGGAAATTCGACCAGGCAGGAGGATAGTGATCGCGTCCCCCTTTGTTATTTATTTTTGGAGTACGACCAAATTCGCTGAGGACGGCGACGACGGTCTCTTCCAACAGTCCGCGATCCTCTAAGTCCGTAATCAATGCGGTAAACGCTTGATCCAACTGCGGACACAAGTGACGCTCGTAGTCGAGGTATGTGTTGTTCAAGCTGCCGCCGTTACTGTGCATGTCCCAGCAACCGATATTGAACACGGTATCGAAATGGTTCACGGTGACGTAGCGAGATCCGCGTTCGATGAGACGGCGAGCCATCAAGCAGCTTTGTCCCAATGTATTACGACCGTAACGATCTCTTAAGTTGTCCGACTCTTCATTCAAGTCGAAGGATGCTTTGGCCGTCGGTGAAGTCAACAAATTGAACGCTCGAGCGTAAGCCGCATCGCGTTGCAGCGTCGTTCCAGATTCCGTGCGACGTTGTAAGTCGTCAATTTGTTGCAAGAGGTCTCGACGAGAACTGATGCGGAAATCGTCTTGCCCTTGCGAGGGAACGAGATCTGCAACTTTGAAATCGGTGCGAGCAGGATCGCCGTTCAAGAAAAACGGTTCGTAGGCACTGCCGAGATATCTCGCTTCTTGGCCGTTAATCGACGGTCCTCCAGTATTGCCAATCTTGCCCGGGAGGATCATCGACGGCGGCAAGTTGCCGTTGGGACCAAAGACGCGGGCGACAACTGAACCGACGTGAGGCTGTTGATTCGGACCAATCGCGTCTTCTCCGGTCATCATCCAACGGGAGCCGTTAGAATGAGCCGTCCCGGTGTTGTGGTGCAGGCTGCGGATCAGCGCAACTTTGTCCATCATGCGAGCCAGCATTGGAAAGTGTTCGCAAATATGGACGCCTGGCAAACTGGTTTGAATTGGTTTGAACTTGCCGCGAATGTCCTCGGGCGCATCTGGCTTCATATCAAACGTATCGACGTGACCAGGAGAACCGACCAAAAACAACGTAATACAATTCTTGATCTTGGCCTTGTCGTACTTCACAGCGCCAGACGCTTCAAGTCTCATCAACGTTGGCAACGTCAGCCCCGCCATTCCAGCGGCTCCCGCCTGCAGAAAACTCCGCCGCGAAACGCCACTGCATAACGGCACATTCTCTTGGCCGATGTGAAGCATGATTAGTTCCTCGTTGACGAAGGAGGGAAAACCGTAAGTTCTCCGTCCTAAAATAATTCTCGAATCGGCTCTGCGTCCACAAAGCGAATCGGTCGACTACCGGGTCCGGGCATCATCGTCGTTTCCAAATCGATACCCATCGCGGTATAGATGGAGGCCAAGATTTGCGGAGGCAGGATGGGACGGTCGTGCGGTGCAGCTCCGATCTTGTCGGTGGAACCAATTACTTGCCCGCCTTGAATTCCGCCGCCGCAGAAGAAATTCGTCCAAGCAGACGGATAGTGATCGCGACCGCCATTGTTATTTATTTTTGGCGTACGTCCGAATTCACTGAGCACACAGATTACGGTCTCGTCTAACATTCCGCGCTGCTCGAGGTCTTCAACTAACGCGGTAAACGCCCAATCGAATTGCGGACACAAGTGCCGCTCGTAGTCATCGTACGTATTATTCAAATTGCCGCCGTTGGCGTGCATGTCCCAACAGGAAACATCAAATACGGTATCGAAATGATTCACCGTGACGAATCGGGACCCCCGTTCGATCAACCGCCGCGCCATCAAGCAACTTTGCCCAAAAGTATTGCGACCGTATCGGTCCAATAACTTGTCCGACTCGTCCGAAAAATCAAATGCCTTCTTTGTTTCTGGCGATGTGAGCAAATCGAATGCGCGCGCGTAGGACGTATCGAAGTCGCGAGTGGTCTTGGTTTCCGTACGTCGTTGCAGATCATCAATCTGCGACAAGAGATCTCGTCTCGCATTGATGCGAAACTCGGTTTGTCCGGCTGGCGGCGCGAGATTAGCCACCTTGAATTCTTTGCTGGCCGGATCGCCTCCAAGGAAAAACGGCTCGTGAGCACTCCCCAAATAGGCAGCTTGTTGACCGTGTGGCGTCGAAGTCCCCGTGTTGCCGATTTTGTCGGGCAAGATGATCGCCGCAGGAAGATTTCCGTTCGGTCCAAATACTCGCGAAACGACGGAACCAATATACGGCTGCGGATTGTTGGCATTGAAATCGTGACCGGTCATCATCCAACGCTGGCCATTCTCGTGCGATGCACCCGTCTTGTGATGGAGACTGCGAATCAACGCGACCTTGTCCATCATCCGCGCCATCAATGGAAAGTGCTCGCAAATCTGGATACCGGCGACGTTGGTGTCAATCGGCTTGTATTTGCCACGAATGTCCTCGGGAGCTTCCGGCTTCATATCCCACGTGTCGAGATGTCCGGGGGATCCAACGAGAAACAATGTTATGCAGTTTTTGATTTTCGCCTTGGAATAGTCAACCGCGCCATTCGCTTCCATTCGCATCAGGTTTGGTAGCGAGATGCCCGCCAAACCCGCCGCTCCAGCTTGCAGAAAACTGCGACGACTAGGGCCGCTACAAACGGGAACTTTTTCGTGACCAATATGCAACATCGGGAAGTCCTTCCAAAAAATCGCCCGCTACCATGCCGGCGACAAAAACAGGTTAAGACATCAGATCGTGTACGTGACTTTGTTGGAAATATCGATGAACTTGCTCTCGGTGAATTCACCCTCTTTATTCTTTTTGTAATTCACGTACTTCCACATCTGCAGGACGATTTCGTACTCGCCCGGCTCCTTTTCCGGATGTTCGTAGCTAACATCGGCGCGAGCGGCGGGAGTAGCTAACACCGCGCCGTTGCGACTCACCTGCCATTGCAGCCGCAATCCCCAATCATTGGTCACGTGGCCACGAGTGACTTTCTGGCCTTCCAGCTTGACTTCAGCTTGGGGCTGGCCTTCGTATTTTTGGTCCACAAGTTCACCTTTCCCAAACACAAAAACGAGCTCGACATAATAGCCGACATATAAACGAGCGTTGATTATACCGAACGGGTGTTCCATGTCCAGAAAACGAGGCTGAAACGTGGGAAAAACAGCCAAGTTGGCGGACTAGAGCGGCAGTTAATTGCGCTTAATGCGATCTGGGAAAGATTTATCTGCGCGGCAGCGGCAGTGGGCAAACGAGAATCGCAGTCAACTCAGCGACTTTCGCCGCATTGTTTTCGATCGGATCGAGTCCTTTCTTAATCATTGGAGTTTCTTATCGGCGCGACTTATCCATCCGATTTGAACTCGGCAGTCTCGAAGTATTCAACGCGGCCGCGAGCTTTCAATCCACCAATTCTTCTTCTCTCTTCTTCTCTCTTCTTCTCTCTTCTTCTCTCTTCTTCTCTCTTCTTCTCTCTTCTTTGCGTTTCTTCTTCTCCGCGTTTAAGAATAATCGTCCAGACGTCCCAGGGAATTCGTAGTCGGTGCTAAACGCAGAGGTCGCAGAGACCGCAGAGAAGAAAAATGGAATGGGTATTTTGGAACTCGATTGCACGGGGCAGGGAGTGGGAAGACAAGGACAAGGACAAGGACAAGGACAAGGACACGAAGTACTTAGCGACTGTCGCCTGGTCGGGAGTCTCCCCCTCGCGAACCTCGATATCGAGATTCACTTTGTCGTGGATCTCTATCACTGCGTCCATCTGAATCACTGCGTCCATCTGAATCACTGCGTCCATCTGAATCACTGCGTCCATCTGAATCACTGCGTCCATTTGAATCACTGCGTCCATCTGAATCACTGCGTCCATTTGAATCACTGCGTCCATTTAAATCACTGCGAGTATCGGGGCGTCCTGCTCCGCCGCCATCGACAGGCTGCAACTCACCTGGCCTACTTGGCTCGCCTTCGACCGCTGTTGCCGGGACGAGAATGTCGCTGGCCAGATCTTCGCTCGTCTTCGCAAACAACTCCCAGTAGTGCAGCATGCCGAAGCGATCGCTACGGGAGCCTCGAATGACTAGTTGCCACAGACCTTTGGCACTCTTGCCATTGAAATGACTTAGGCTGGGCTGTTGTTTCTCTAAGGCCTCGGGACGAAACGTCCCTCTGTACGGAGGTCGCGTCCGCGAAACCGACTCCCGCGCCTGGTCGTCGAGCGTCGTCTGATCAAAGTTATCGTCGCTTCCGCCAACCTCTGTAAACAACTCGATTCTTTGACCATCTGGGCCCGTCAAATATGCGTCGAGATAGTTGCAGTGCGAATGGGTGATTGAAAAGCGAATATTCAGATCGGCGATGATGAAATCTTCTTCAATTTCGATTTCGGAGATCACGGTCTTTCGCGGGGGCAATACCTCCGCATTGCGATTGGCGAAGTTGCCGCCAACCAATGCTTTGGATTGAAGAACCTCGGCAGACGTCACCAGTCCGTCGCCGTTGGTATCAAAAGACGTAAACTCCTTAAGCTTCTCTTCCGTCCATTCCGTCGTAAACTCGGGCATCGAGATTTGCTGATCTCGATTGGAATCCAGTTCGAAAAACCAGCCAGGCAGCCCCTCATCTCCAGCGGCCTCACTCTCCAATACCGAAAAATAGGCTTGCAATTCGTCGCGCGATAACTCGCCGTTCTTGTCGAGATCGATGCGACTGGGAGTAATACCGAGTTGCTGCGATTCGGACTGTTCTAGACGACCGTTTCTATTGCTGTCGAAGCGGCCAAGAATCGTCGAACTCAGCCCATATCGACTGCCGCCTCGCCCCCGCCTCTGTTGGTCACGCCGCTCTTCCTCACGTCGAGCGGACGGCTCAATGCCATTGCCAACACGGATCGCTTTTTGCACCAACTGCCCCGCGTCGGAGCGGAGCAATCGGCGACGCGCGTAGCGTTGAGTCAATTCCATGAGGCTTAGCCGACTGTCTTTGTCGAGGTCCATCTCGAACGGATTCCGATGCGTCCATTTGGCCTCGGCCGCTTCTTCGCGATCGATAAAACCATCCTTGTTGTCATCATTTCGCCGCAAAGTTTTGTCGGCCTCGTCCAAATCTTGCTGTGTATACGGATACTTCATCTCGACACCGAATTGCGGTACGAGTGGCTGGTCCGGGTCGCTGCCGAATTCTCTTACAGTAGATTCAATCTTTGATTTGACTCTTTGTCCAGACACTCCGTTTTTTACGGCGTAGTAGATCCTGGCCGCCTCCTGAAGGCGGTCAATGTCGTTGGCTTCGCGCAACGACATCCTGCGGACCTTGGTAATGCGTTCCAGATAGGGGCGGGCGAGCGCCGTGATTTCATCGGGATCAATCTTGCCATTCTCGTTCTTGTCGAGCTTTTCAAGAGACTCGCGTAGACCAGCCTGCCCGTACGTTTCGCGGGTCGGGAGACAAACACCAATCAACACTACTACGACGAACGCCACCGCAATTGCATTGCCCGGAAGAGTTGAATATTTCAGTTGGTTCATCGAGTGGGGCCCCTCCTGGTACCCGTCGGCGATTGTTGCCCGCCGCCAGTCGATTGCGGGCGCGGACTGACTTGAACTCCCGACTCGGATGACAAGATTTGCTGCAGGCGAGCGCGGACGTCCGACGAAT
>JBLHLE010000348.1:0-7088 GCA_047620805.1 Pirellulaceae bacterium | reverse complement strand
TTTCGGAGAGGATCGCGTAGCCAAACGCCAGGATGCCGACGGCAATCGCCTTGTAAATCCAAATCGCGTGCTCATCGTCGTCTAGATCTTGCCCCAGAGGCACCGTAACCAGCAGCATCGCAAACAAGAGCCCAAAATACGAAAGTGAATGGAGAAAGAACTCGACGAGCGAAAGAAGTGTTTCGTCGACTCTTCCAGTGTGCGTGAAGACAAAGACGTTGAGATTCATATGGAGAAACAAGAACAACAGCATCACATAGATGCGAGTTGCCGTACCGCCAATACTTGGCGGATTGTCCTGTTTCTCGGTCGAATTTCGTCCCATGTCCCCGACGATCTCCACCTAATGAAAGTCAACTTAAAGGTAAAATCTCGACCCAACAGAGCGGTGACAATCCGGCCCCCCATCCGCGACGTAAGTAAGTCGCGATGAGATTTGTGACGAGTGATAGCACAATCACCGGATTATCTTCTGAAATAGAGCTTACGATTTATGCTAAACCGAACTCTAAGCAGCGGAGGGGCCAACTATGCGAAAATCGCACAGCAAGCGGGCTGTGACTGTAACGATTATCCGGACTTGGGCACCTTTAAAGGAGTCGAAAGGCGGCCAGATCTGCCCCACAGCGCATTGAAAAGGCCGCTGAACTTGGAAGTTCAACGGCCTAAATGTGGTCGATATGCAAGTGGGTGTACCAAGATTCGAACTTGGGACCTCGTCGTTATCAGCGACGCGCTCTAACCAACTGAGCTATACACCCGGCAATTGACGCCAGTTGAGTTCCCCTCAGATTGAGTTTCCTCAAACTGTTGTTTCCTCAAAACTGGGCTCCCACCATTGAGCACTATTTTAGAAGCAAATAGTGGCCTGTCAAAGGGGGCGAATTCACTCGTTTTTCGCTACCTCTCCCGACGGCAATCTGCCGGCGATCGAAGCCGTTTATCCCACAAAACTCGGCCCTTTTAAACTGGCTCAGGTTCGGCGTTCAACATCTATCGACTCAATTACGGCCACTCTGCAATCTTCTCAATAATCCCCTCTAACCGGAAAAACCGTGCCATTTCGGTCATCCCGCGCACAACTCGAGGCCGAATAATGGAGTAAGGACCGTTCCCCACGGGGAATCGGTGCGCTCGAAATTTCGTATTTCAGACTACCCTTTGGACACATTATCCACCGAGAGGTTCGCCATGTCGATTCGGCGATTCACGTGCTGGCTCACCGCCCTTTCCGCTGTTAGCTGTTTACTTCCGTCCACGCTACAAGCGGCCAATCCGACTGCAGAACAAGCGTTACAGTTTACGCCGGTTCAGCGCGATGTGGGCTACGACAAGCCAACCCCGGAACAAGTTCCAAAGTGCTTATTGGCAGCCGAAAAAGTCGGCACTGCCAGCGGTTGGGTAGTTCGTTCTGATTCGGGCCAACTGCTAAGACGGTTTCTCGACACCAATCAGGACCACAAAGTCGATCAATGGTGCTACTTTAAGGATGGAATCGAGATCTACCGCGACATCGACGAAGACTTCAACGGCAAGGCAGACCAGTACCGCTGGATGGGAACGGCCGGAATCCGCTGGGGACTAGACCCCGACGAAAACACGAACATTGAATCGTGGAAAACGATTTCGGCCGAAGAAGTCACTGCGGAGATCGTGGAAGCGATTCGCACAAAAGATCAAGAACGATTCGAGCTCCTACTGCTGACCGAACCCGAACTGAAAACACTCGGCCTCGGCGACGAAGCAACGAAAGAACTGAGCGAAAATATCCGCGACGCGAAGCTCAACTTCACAAAGTTCGCCGCGACCCAAACAACGGTTCAGTCAAACTCCAAATGGCTACATTTTGGTGGTAATCGCCCAGGATTGATTCCCATGGGCACCCGCGACTCGAAGAAAGACATCGTCGTCTACGAAAACGTCGCCGCTGTCGTGTCGAACGGCGACGACCATGGCCAAATAGCCATCGGAACCCTGATTCAAGTCGGCGCTGTCTGGCGAGCCGTCAGGCTGCCCCAATTGCCAAACGCGACGGCCGCAGAACCGAACAGTCTATTCTTTCTGGCAAATCTGAAACGCCCGGACGAAGTCATCGCGGATCCCGCCGATCCCCGGACGACCGTCGACGAACAAACTCAAAAACTGATCGAAGAACTCGAGGGAATTGACAACCGCTTGGCAATTGCGACAACACCTGGCGCACAGGCTAAACTCAACCGCGAACGAGCGGATGTGCTGGAAAAATTGACCCAACAAGCAGCATTACCGGAACAGGAGAATTGGATTCGCCAATACGGCGATAGCGTGAGTGCCGCGGTTCAATCAGGTGACTATCCGGAAGGAACGGCGCGTCTCGAAAAACTGCTTATCTCGATGGCGACCGACAAGCGATCGGAGTCCTTAATTGGATACGTGAAGTTCCTTTCGCTCACGGCGAGTTACGCCCAGTCGCTGCAAGTGGCAGATGCCGACTTCGCAAAAATCCAGGAGAAATGGCTGGGCGACCTGAAGGCGTTTGTCACTCAATACCCGCAGCTCAACGATTCGGCCGAAGCGATGCTGCAACTGGCGCTTGCTCAGGAATTTGCGGGCGAGACCTCCGACGCAGTGCGTTGGTATAGTCGTATTGCCACCGACTTCCCCTCCGCCCAGCAGGCGAAGAAGGCCGCCGGCGCTCGACGACGACTCGAATCGGTGGGAAGGTCAATCACCCTTAAAGGCAAAACTACTGGCGGCAAACAACTCGATCTCGAAGCCTATCGCGGTCGATACGTCGTCCTTCAATACTGGGCCAGCTGGTGTGAGCCCTGCAAAAACGACATGGAATCGCTGCGGCGATTGCAGGCAAAATACGGCGCCAAAACTCTTTCAGTCATCGGGATCAATCTGGATAACGACGGCAGTCAACTGGCCACGCAAATGCGTACCCGTAGCATCACTTGGCCGCAACTCCACGAACCCGGTGGACTCGATAGTCGTTACGCCAACGAAATGGGAATCCTGACGTTGCCAACAATGCTGCTGATCGACACCAGAGGACGAGTCCTCAATCGCAACATCCACATTGCCGAAATCGATTCCGAACTGAGTAAACGCGTGAATCAAAAGTAAACGCGCATGCCAAATAGCTGTTCATTGTGACTGCTGAGTCGCGATTTTCGGAGAGCGGGCCGGGCATGGGCCGTATTGGCCTCTCAGCCGCCGCGTCAGGACCCGCAAAGCAAGAAGTGTGAATACCACGCAATGGGACGAAAAAACGTCGGTGAGGGACATTTGCCCCTCACCGACGCTTTGAGCTCACATCGTTTTTACTTAAATCGCTTCAAACTGAGCTTACTTCTTTTTCTCGAGTGAGAAGCGGAAGGGTTTTTTCTCTTCGTATCTTTTGATGAATTCCCCTTCCTCTTTTTTGCGTTCGTCATCCGCTTCTTCCAGCAGTTCGAGAACTTTCTTCTGCCAATGCAAAGCTTTCTCAAAATCTCCGTTTTCGGCATAAGCTGCAGCCAAAGATTTGACGTCAGTCGAAACTTCGTACTCGCGTAGTTTGCATGCTTCCAAAGCCGATTTCAGGGATTCCTTGCCATCGCGTATTTTGTCGTCTGGGCAAGTAGCCAACAGCCAAGCGATATTCTGGTGAGCGAGCGCGTATTTTGGAGCGATCTGGATGGCCTTACGGTAGTCGTTAACGGCTTCGTTGTACTTGCCAAGCAATTGATAGTTGTAGCCTCGATTGTTAATGGCGAGCGCGTTATCGGGATCGAGCTTCAAGGCGCTGGTGAAATCCTGAACGGCCTTGTCCGATTGATCGTCCATAAAATAGACGAACCCGCGACTCATGAATGCCTTGGTGAATTTAGGATCAAAACGTAACGCTTCGCTGAAGTCGGTAGCAGCCTGCTTATAGTTCTCCAAATCTCGCCAAGCGAGACCACGGCTGTGATAGGCAACAGGGTTTTTGGGCTCGTGCTTGATCGCCAACGTATAGTCGTCGATCGCGTGAACGAGGTCGCCGCTGGCCGCTTTGGCCGCCGCCCGATTCCCCAAGACGGAATACCCCGTTGCACCAAGCTTCACCGCTTCGTCGTAGTCGGCTATCGACTTGTCGTATTCTCTCTTGCCAAAGTAAGCGACGCCGCGATTGATGTAGACCCCTGGCCCTGTGGCGCCGAATTTAATCGCTTGAGTGTAGTCGGAGATCGCTTGGTCGTACTCACCTTTGGTAGCCAGATGGATCGCTCGATTGTTATAGACACTCGGGTTCTTGCTTCCCAATTTTATTGCGTTGCCGTAATCCGCCACCAAACGATCGGTATCTCCCATTGTCCACCAGACGAGGGCGCGAGCTTCGTAATGCTCGGGGCGACGGGGCGACTGTCTTATCAAGTCGTTATAAATCT
The DNA here is from genome assembly GCA_047620805.1 of Pirellulaceae bacterium. Lineage (GTDB taxonomy): Bacteria > Planctomycetota > Planctomycetia > Pirellulales > Pirellulaceae > JBLHLE01. The sequence goes on along the minus strand of JBLHLE010000348.1, from coordinate 2,691 downwards.
CCAGACTGTCCTTCAAGCGGACCACAGCCCCCTGCGAAAGCCAACCTTTGCGATCGCCCGACGCGTGAACGTAATAGGAGTTCTGCTGGTTGTCGACAACGGTCATCACCTCGCCTTGTTCGACAGTGGCGATGGGCGTTCGACCGGAATATAAACTCGTCTGCGTCTTGGCTACCACATTGAACACTTGGTCTTGTAGAGCGCTGGCTTCGGCGACGAAACAGGTTGTCACAATCATTACAACTGCAAAGAAACGCATTTGTAGGCCTTTCTCGTAACTTGGGGAACGGTGGCGTCGGTAGGTTTGGGAAGACGCCAGTAGGAAGGATCATCACGTAATCATAGGACGCAAAAGCAACACTGGCTACGATTGTGTTGTGAAAACTCAACGAGCGGTGAAGATTTCCAACAAAAATGCTGAAAACTCGAACGGCTCTGCAGCGCAAAGAAAAAGGGTGAGGCGGACCAGAGTCCTCCTCACCCTCTTTATTATTACAGAACCAACCGGATCGAAGATCCGCTTAGCCAAGCTTAGCAGCCGCCGCAGCCGCCGCAACCGCCGCGTGAGCGACGACTACGACTGCAACCGCCACAGCTGTCGCTGGAACCGCCACAGCTGGCAGCACCACAACCGCCGTTACCACAAGCACCACCGGTGCTTACAGGAACTTGAACGGTGCGAGCTTCTTGCTTGCAGACGCGTACTTGGATTTCTTTTTCAACTTGAGTAGGAACGCATACCGTGTAGGTAACTTCCTTCTCTTCAGGTACTGTTTTGCAAACCGAAACGGTGTAAGTTTGCGTCTTCGTTTGAGGAACACATACCGTGTAGCTTACTTCTCGAGTACGAGCTTCAGAAACGCATACCGTGTAATTGATGTCGCGACTACGAGTTTCATTCTTGTACGTCGTAACGCTAACCGTTCGCGAACGATCTTCGGTTTTCATGTTGCAAACTTTGACCGTACGAGTACGAGTCTCTGGCTTGCAAACCGTAACATTGTAAGTGTATTCCTCATTCACCCATTCACACTTGGTGACGGTGCAAGGAACTTCTTCAGTTACGATGTTGGAAACCCAAGCTTTTTTGCATACAGTCGTCGTGCCACAGCCGCTTCCGCCGCCGCATGCACTTTGGCATCCGCCGCAACCACCACAAGCACTTTTGCAACCACCACAGCTGCTGCCACAACCACAGCTGCTGCCACAACCACCGCGGCTACCGCGACGACTTCGGCCGTTGCTGCTGCCGGCTGCACTGCAAGGAACTTCAACCATCTGGGTTTCCCAGTGGCCTTGGTCCCTAGTAACCGTACGATTTACGGTTTCGGTGCTGGTGTGTTGAACCTTACGAGTTCCCGTGCGTGCTTCCGTGGAGGGCACATTAACCGTGTAGGACTGCTCAACTTCGCTCCAAACAGGAACGCTGACAGTGTAGCTTTGCTCAACGTCGCTCGTAGTGGGTACACATACGGTGTAATTTTCGGTGCGAGTGCGCGGTTGAGAAACGTTAACGGTGTAGTTAACGGTCTTGGTGCGAGTTTCAGGTACGTTAACCGTGTATTCGCGAGTTCGTTCTTCGTTCTCACGAACAACTTTGTTGACGGTTACGGTCTTAGTACGTTCTTCTTGAGCGTATTGTGTGACTGTAACGGTGCGGGTTTCGGTAACCCACGTTGGCACATAGACAGTTTGCTCTACGTATTGAACTGCTGCTTGCTCTCCGCCAGCACCGGCCGATGCGGCTTGGCCACATCCACCACAGGACGATTGTCCGCATCCGCCACAAGCGGAAGCTTGCTGGGCGCAACCGCCACAGTTTTTTCGGCCAGCTTCAGCCGTTGTTCCAACGAACAACAGACATGCTGCCAAACATACAAACATTGAAATTCTCTGCCGATTCATTAGGTGCATCCTTCTTAGAGTCGCGTTTACCAAAAATACGGGAAACATGAGTAAAAACTACCAGAATAGCAAGATATCGAAGCTAGGTAGTTTCTGCAACGATCTAGCAGAACATTCTGCGCGTTCTTCACAACCCACACAAACCACCTAGACGGTGCATGCAGTTTGATCGCACAGAACTACCTCAACGACGTGTCTTAATATCCCTAGACTCCCTAATCTACCTGTCACTTGTGCAAGAGGTTGAGCTTAACTAGTCTGAATTGACTTATTGGTAGCTGTGCATGACCGCAAAATCAGAAAAACCGGCGCATTTCGTTGCCATAATGGCCAAGGCAGTGTTAAATCCATAAATACTACGGTGAACTTGATTTTCGCCGTCCCACGCTCGCACTGCCATTGGAGGCCACTACTAGAAGTTTACGTAAGAAGAGGTGTAAACGATGGTTAGGCGAAGACTTCGCAATAGTGAGGGAGGTGCTGCGCGCCGTCGCAATCAGCGACGTATTGTTCTCGAAAAACTTGAGGACCGCCAGCTACTGACCGTATTTTCGTTCTTTATGGGACCAAATCTCTCGGCGAATGCCACGTTATCCGCTGCGGTGGATGAAGTTGGTCAACGGCTGGGTGGATTATTCTCGGATACCGACAGCAACGGGGATCCACTAAATATTAAGGTGGATATTGAGCTCTCCGCAGTGGGAGCGAACCTCAGCGTGGTGAATCCATCAGTCATTACGGACATGAGTTTCGACGCTGTTCGAAATTTGTTGGTGCTTGATGCGT
>JBLHLE010000347.1:0-7093 GCA_047620805.1 Pirellulaceae bacterium | reverse complement strand
TTCTTGCTGGAGCTGTCCGCCAAGATCGGACAGGCGAAAGACCTTCAAACGGCGGGCTACGAGATCGTCGCTCACCTCAAACACGTTCTCCAATGTCGAGTGGTTTGCATCGGCTTGCGAGCGAATGCGAAGTCGGCCTGCAAGTTGCTCGCCTATTCCGGGCTCTGCGATTTCGACAAGAAGAGCCGCGAGATTGCCTTGCTCGAAGCCGCCTTGGAAGAGACCGTACTCGCTGACCGGCCGCTCACTTTCCCTGCCCAGGAAGCGTGCGACCGCCGAGGGACATTGACCCTCGGGCAACTCGTCGATCAAGGACTTGCATCCGCCGCAGTGTCGGCTCCGCTGGTCGACGCTCAAGGCGAACAAATCGGCAGCGTGTTGTTGCTATTCGATAAAGTCGCTCAGGCACAAACGCCCGGTATCGCGCCGCTGACTCAGTCGATCGGAAAACAAGTTGGAACAATGCTCGCCATGTTGCGACAGGCGCAGTTATCCACGCGATCAAGATTAATGCGAAGCATAAAATCGTTATTGCGAACTAAGTCGACGTGGTGGATGTCGATTGCCGCAGCAGTAGTGTTGGGCGCCATGTTTGTTCCCGTGCCGTATCGGATCGCGTGCGATTGCGAGTTACAACCGACGACCAGACGATTCATCGCCGCGCCATTTGACGGGAAACTCAAGACTGCGAAAGTAGCATTGGGGGATTTGGTCACCAGCGGGCAGATACTCGCCACGTTGGACGACCGCGAAATCGAACTGGATCTCGCTGCAACCGACGCGCAAATCAACCAATCGGAAAAACGTCGCGGCGCGTCGATGGCTCGTCACGAAGCGTCTGATGCTCAGCTGGCGAAACTTGAAATCGATCGCTTGGCTTTGAAACGCGAATTGCTTTCTGGTCGTCGAGACAATTTGGAGATCCGTACTCCCGTCGACGGTATGGTGATTAGTGGCGACTGGGAGAAATCCGAAGGTGCTCCTTTGTCCGTCGGCCAGCCGATGTTCGAAGTCGCGCCTCTGGACCAAATGGTCGTGGAAGTCGCTATTGCCGAGGGAGAAGTGAGCTTTGCGAGTGTCGGCACGGAAGTGTATGTGCGGATGGACGCGTTTCCTGGGCGAGTTTGGACTGGCACGATCGATAAGGTACACCCGACCGCGGAAATACGACAAAGCCAGAACGTCTTCGTCGCCGAAGTGCGACTCCAAAACTCCGACCTGATATTGCGACCGGGAATGAAGGGGCAAGCCAAGATCGTGGCGCCCCACCAAATCGGCGGCTGGATTCTTCTCCACCGCCCCTGGCACGCAGCTCGAAAATGGTTGGGGCTCTAGCTGCTATCGCAAACGTTTGTTGTGACTTGTTCTCCGGTTCTCCCTTAAGGTGAATCCACTCTCGGTGACCACTATGACTCAAAATACACCAGACTACGAAGCGATTACCCTGAAGCTTCGCGGCGAAATTATTGTTCGCCCAACGAATAACGGTCGGGAAGTGATCTATGTGGTCGAGGACCGGCTCAAGTCGAAGTTCTATCGTATCGGCGCCACCGAGTATCAACTCGTTTCACTGTTTGATGGCACGGTCAAGCTCGGCGACGCAATCGAAATATTAAACAAACTCGAGCCAAAAACAGAGTGGACACTCCAACGCGCGGTCGGCGTTTGCCAATGGCTGCTCGAATTGGAACTGGCGGATTTCGCCGGCGGGAGCAATCCCGCTGTATTTGCCCAACGCGCCGCACGCACTGGGAAAAAAGACGCGTGGAGGAAAGTAAATCCGCTGATCTTCGATATTCCGCTCGCCCACCCAGACCGATTCTTCACTCAGCTGACACCTCTAGTCAGTTGGCTGTTTAGTCCGCTCGCCGCGATCGCTTGGTTGATCCTGGCGGCCGTTGCAGCTGCCTACGTCTTTTCTGACTCGGCTAAGTTACTGGCCAGTTCGCACGGTATCCTTGCTCCGAATAATTGGTTGTGGTTGGCAGTTGCTTGGCTCGTACTCAAATCCTTGCACGAACTTGCGCACGGCATCGTCTGCAAGAAGTATGGATCCGAAGTTGGTCAGATCGGAATCGTGATGATTCTGTTCGCTCCAGTTGCCTATATGAACGTAACGTCGACTTGGCGTTTGTCGTCGAAGTGGCAGCGGATTCACGTTGCGGTGGCTGGCATGTACGCCGAATTGGCCGTCGCTTTTGTCGCCGCTATCGTTTGGAGTTGCGTGGATCCGGGAGTGCTCAGTCACCTTTGTTTCAATGTCATGCTAATGGCCAGTTTCTCGACCGTCATATTTAATGCAAACCCACTTATGCGGTTTGACGGCTACTACGTTCTGTCAGACCTGATCGGTGTACCCAACTTGTACACGGTTGCTCAGCAGTATTGGAACTACGCCATTCGTCGATATCTGCTCGGAATGAAGTCGAGTCTACCGGTGATGACGCCGGGGCGGGAGACGATAATTCGAGTTTATTCCGTGGCTTCATGGTTTTGGAGAGTGACGATCTGTATCAGTTTGGTGGTTGGTGCATCCGTGCTGTTTCACGGCGCTGGAGCGTTGCTCGCAATGGGAGCAGTAGTCGCCTGGGTCGGCCCCTGGATTATTGGTACGGTCGCGCAACTAAGCAATCGTGCAGCTCCAATTTCGTGGTTGAGATTCGGTAGCCTGATGGTCGCAATGTGTGGTGCGGTAGTCGCAGCATTTTGGTGTGACTGGCCGTGTGCACACCGAGCAACCGGAATCGTTCAATATGCTGAAGTCGCCCAAGTTCGAGCTCCCGTCGCCGGTTTTGTCGACAAACTTTTTGTAAAAGATGGGGAAGTAGTGAAACGGGGCGCTCCAATTGCGAGACTCCGCAACGAACAACTGAACGCTGAACTCGCCGATCTGATATTGGCACAGACTCAATCGAATGTGCGGTTGAGGGTTTACGAACGAACAAAAGAGCTCGGCAAGGCTGCCGAAGAAGAGGAAGTGTTACAGTCGTTGCAGCACCGTATCGAAACATCTCGGCAGCAGGTCGACGAGTTGACGATTCGCGCAGTCGAGGGTGGCCGAGTAATGCGTAAGAACTTGGAAGCAGTGCTCGGTGTCTACGCTCGAGAAGGCGACTTGATTGCCGCTATCGTCCACGACGACTCAAAGGAATTGGTTCTCACCGTCGCTCAGGACGACGTCGAGCACCTGTCGGGCGAGACGAACGGAACCGTTCATTTCCTACCGAATGGTAGGGGTATGGTCGATTGCTTGTTAACTCAAGTTGATCCGCGAGCTAGTACTCAACCGATACATAATGCCTTGTGCAGTTCCAATGGCGGCAGTCTCGCCGTTCGCTCGACGTTGGACGGCGAGGGGACGAAGATCGAACTCCTCAATCCACACTTCAAGGGGGTCGCCACTATTCCGAAGGAACTGAACGACGAATTGTTAGTCGGACATCGTGGATCCGTCTACATTGAAAACCATGGTCATTCGATTGCGTTTCATCTATACCGACGCTTCTCGGCTTGGATCGACGTCATGGCTGGTCGCGTCGAAGCGTAGACTTCTCGACTCTCCGCCGAAACGCAGCTACTGATTTTCAATCGGTGAACCGACCGGCCGTGGCTGCTGCCAGTTCCAATCGGTTTGATATTGGATGTTCACGGAGGGCGTCTTGACGACAACGCCCTGACGACAACGCCCTGACGCTGCTTGCAGATCAATAGCGAGTTCAGAACACCGCTGGACAGAGCCTTCGCTCGAAGGGCCAAGTTGGTTTTCCTGTGTGAAACATCATTTCGATTCCTTTGAGGAGATGATCGAAATGATGAAACGGTCGCGGCTATTTAGAATTCTTGTCGTCCTTCGTTTTGTGCGTAGGCATGTTCGCGTTTACGCTTTTACGCCACTGGTGGAGTTCCGCTTGCAGGCGTTTCGCGATCGCGGGATGGTTGTCAGCGACGTTCTTCGTTTCGCTCAGGTCGTCTTTCAAGTTGTAGAGTTCGACGCTGCCGTCATCGAACCACTCCAATAGCTTCCACTGACCGCTGCGCACGGCGCTGCCGAGGCGGTTGGACATATGCCAAGCGTAATTGGGATAGTGAAAGAAAATTGACGAGCGCTTCAAGTCCCCCGAGGCCTGCAGAACCGGCAGGATGTTTTCGCCGTCGAGTGGATGGTTCTTAGTCGCATCCAGATTTGCGGCTGCCAGGAACGTCGGGTAGAGGTCGGTGCTGACAACGGGTGTGTCATTTACTTTGCCAGCTGGAATGCGACCGGGCCAGCGAGCGATCATCGGAACGCGAATGCCTCCTTCGTAAAGGTGTCCTTTCGATTCGCGCAACGGCCGGTTATCGGCGACGCCGCTAAATCCGCCGTTGTCCGACGTGAATACGACCAGTGTATTGTCGGCGAGTTTCAGCTTATCGAGTTCATCGAGTACTCGTCCGATCGAGGTATCCATCGCTTCGATCATGGCACCGTAACGCGTGTCATTGAGTCCTGGTCCCTTGCGACTTTCATACTTTTTCAGCAAAGTCTCGGGAGCCTGCATCGGCCAGTGGACGGTGTAATTCCAGAGGAAGATCATGAAGGGCTGCTCGCGCTTCGCTCGCATGAAGTCAATTGCTTCATCGGCAAGTCGATCGGGAAGATACTCGCCCTCTTTGCCGTCGGGAAGATTGTGAATTCGATACGGCGAGAAGAAGCTTGGTGGACCTCCATAGCAACATCCGCCGACATTTATATCGAATCCTTGGTGCTGTGGTTCGAATTCCGATTGACCAACTCCCCCTTTCCCACCGTTTCCCGAGAGATGCCATTTCCCAAAGAAGGCGGTGGCGTAACCCGCTTCGCTAAATCGCTCCGCAATAGTGGTGTGTTCGAGTGGTAGATAGTCCAAAGTTTTCGCAGACATCGGCCGATCGTCGTTGGGAAAGAAACGGTCGGGAATGTGAGTTGTGAGGTGCAGCCGAGCGGGGGCCATGCCCGTCATGACTGCCGCTCGCGTTGGCGAGCACACAGGAGCTGCCGAGTAGTTGCTCGTGAAACGCATGCCCTGCCCGGCAAAGCGATCGATATTGGGAGTTTCAACGAGTTTGTTTCCTTGGCAGGCCAAATCCATCCAGCCGAGATCGTCGATCATGATCATGACGATGTTTGGCTTGATGGCTGCGGGATTCTGGGCTGCGGGATTCTGGGTTGCGGGATTCTGGGCTGCGGGATTCTGGGCTGCGGGATTCTGGGTTGCGGGATTCTGGGCTGCGGGATTCTGGGCTGCGGGATTCTGGGCTGCGGGATTCTGGGTTGCGGGATTCTGGGCTGCGGGATTCTGGGCTGCGGGATTCTGGGCTGCTGCGACTTTGTCGGCGAAGTTGGCGGTCGACAAGTAACTCAACAGAATTAAAACAATTACGCGTTTCATGGTGACCTCAGTTAGTAACGTGAGCAATTTGGCTTCGCTATTGTAACTGTTTCAGAGTCTGTTATCTCGTGGATGTCGGTGTAAACCGGCCAGTGAACGGGAACTTTTTTCGGTGTTCATTCGAGTCCCTTCAGAGAAACCGCCATCCGGTCTAAGATACGTGCATGAGTAAAGCTGAATTGAATCCAATTTCGGACGAAGTGTTTTTTGCCGCGATGGGAGTTGCGGGGCTGGATCCCGAGAATCCCAATCCGGAAATCGCTGCGCAGCTCGACGCTCGCTTGATGCGAATCTATCGTCGACAATTACTGCTCTATTATGTCATGGTAGTGACTGCCGTTTGCGTCACGACGTATGCGTTTTGGTCGGGCTGGTTGCAAGACTATCTTCTCGTGGCCGTGTTGACGTATGGCTATGGATTGGTCGCGATCGTCGCCGATCCGCTGACATTTGTGACGATGAAGAAAATTCCGCTCAAGAAAGCAACCGACGCGCAGTTGGGGCCACGGATCGATCGCAACGAATTACAGGAGATTGTTGGAGAGGCGATGCAGACGTTGCCCGCCGACATGTCGTTCCGCCAGGGTCGCGAAGTGCCAGCGATATTTATTGTCGATTCAAAGCAAGCTAATGCGATGGCGACGAACGAGCATTTCTTTAACTCGAGTCGCTCGCTAAACGCGATCTATATCTACACGGCTCTGTTGCATTTGTTGCAACGCGACGAAGTGCGGAGCATTATGGCTCACGAAATGGGGCACTTCTATCGCTACATCAATCCGTATCAAAAACACCGACTCGCCGCGCACTTCTTCCGCGGTTCAGCTGCTTTCCTGATGGTAGTTGGCATCCATCAAATGGGACTGTTCGGCGGTTGGGGCTGGATTGGTGGTTTGCTCGTTGCGCCTATGCTGGCAGCTGCAGTCGTGGGATTGTGTTTCTCCGCAGGACATCATGAAGCGGAATTCCTGTGCGATTATGCGGCTGCTCGTAAGTTCGGCGTGCTACCGATCGTCAATGCTCTACTCAAAATCGCGGTTCGAAACGACCTTTACTTTGTGATGTATGAAGAGACGATTGAGGTTTTGCGTTCTAATCCAGATTTGAAAGTGAACGAAATTGTCGTGGCGGCGGAAGAATGTTTGCCGCACGGATTCATCAAGGCGGACGAAGCTCGACGTTTGATTCGAACCTCGCTAGATGAATTCCGCGGCGCGAAGTCGTTAACTGACGAGGAAGTTAAAGCTCAGGAGGCCGTCGTCAAGCCTATTCAAAATATACTCGACAAACGCGCGAAAAATGAACTCGTCCATTGGCGAGATTTCGACAGCCGAATCGTCGATGGACAACTAGATGCACATGAACTTCGCGACTTCATTGGGGTTCTTTTGGGCAATAAGTATTTGCAAGTCGTAGGTGAATTGAGTGACGCAGACGACGTACTGGCTTCTCACCCCTCGTTCCGGCGACGTATCTTGTTCTTGGCGTCGACGTTGCCAATCGAGACGTAGTCTGACTACTTTGCCAATCACCCAAGGGCATGTGATTCGGCCGAGGATTCCAGTTCCACCGCCCAGCAAGGAAAAGACAACTGTCTCAGCTAAGAAGTGTCGCATCTACATCCAACGGGTTCTTTTCGCGCGCGCAGAAATACAATCCGATCGCTGGGGAGATTGAAAGCAGCA
>JBLHLE010000346.1:0-7106 GCA_047620805.1 Pirellulaceae bacterium | reverse complement strand
TGCGCAATGCTTATCGAACGGCCCTCTGTTCGCCGGATTTTCTCTTTCACGTGGAGCGCGACGATGCGGCCCGGCTTGTTGGGGCGTCCGACTCCACAAAGCGTTTGGCACTGGACGACTTCAGTCTCGCTTCGCGGCTGTCGTATTTTTTCTGGAACTCAAAGCCCGATAGCCAACTCATTGAACTGGCGGCAGCAAATACTCTGCACCAACCCGATGTACTGAATGCCCAAGTGGAACGCCTGTTGAAAGACGGCAAGTCGGCACGGTTCCGCGACGACTTTCTCGGCCAGTGGCTGAAGCTTCGCAAGATCGCTGCCAACGATCCCGACCCCAAACTGTATGGCGGATTTCGGCTCGACTTACAAGACGCGATGGTCGCCGAAACTCACGCCTACTTCCAGGAACTACTCGATCAAGATCTGGACGCGAGCCATTTGATTAAGTCCGACTTTGCGATGTTGAACGAACGACTGGCCAAACACTACGGGATTCCCGGTGTCCTGGGGAGCCAGATGCGGCGAGTTGCCCTTCCGCCGGAGTCTCCCCGCGGCCCCTTCCTGACGCAGGCTGCGATCTTGAAGATCACCGCGAACGGAACCACTACATCGCCCGTGCCACGAGGTGCTTTCGTGATGGAGCGGTTACTCGGTCAACGGCCAGAACCTCCTCCGGCAAACGTCGCCGCCGTCGAACCAGATGTCCGCGGCGCGACAACCATTCGCGAGCAACTTGCCAAACACCGTGATCACGCTATCTGCGCGTCTTGTCACGCCAAAATCGATCCGCCTGGCTTCGCGTTGGAGTCGTTTGACGTGATTGGTGGATACCGTGAACGCTATCGTACAATTACTGATGTCAAGCCGGTTGTCGATCCAGCGGGAGTCCTTCCCGACGGCCGTTCGTTTCAAAATATCAACGCCTACCAAACACTCGTCGCCGCAGACTCGAATCTACTGTTGAAAAATCTGGCCGAGCAATTCGCGGTCTATGGAACAGGACGTGGACTGGGATTCAGCGACCGGGATCAGATTGCAATTGTCGTTGCCAAGACACAACAGCAAGGCGGTGGCATCCGCACGCTGATCCACGAACTGGTTCAAAGCCCTTTGTTTCAAACTCGCTGATCGGTCAATCCCGTTTCGTCGCATTTTGCTCCGCCAGAGGCGACCAACTTCAAGAAACCACTACCATGATTCAACGCCATCTTCTTCGGGACCTGCTGCTATTGGCTTTGCTGCTATTGGCACCAGCCAGCGCTATTGTGCAGGCTCAACAGCCCACGGCATTCCTCAAGCAACACTGCTACGAATGCCACAATGCCGACTCGTTGGAAGGTGGATTGGACCTGACGGCGATAAATGTTGAATTGACGAGCGCCGATAATTTTGCCAAATGGGTCAAGGTCCACGACCGGATCAAGGCCGGTGAAATGCCGCCCAAGGATCAGCCGCGACCGCCTGTCGCCGACCAGGACGCGACCGCAAAGTGGTTGAAGGAATCGCTCATCGCGGCGGAGCGAGCCGCGCGGGGGATGGAGCCGCGAACCGGTGTGCGTCGTCTGACACGGGCGGAGTACGAGAACACGATTCGCGATTTATTCGACATGTCGGGAATTGCCTTGCGAAATGAATTACCCGCCGATGGTTCTGCGCACGGCTTCGACAAGAATAGTGACGCGTTGGATATCTCGCACGTCAATCTGGCCAAGTTCCTCGCGGCCGCCGATCACACGTTAAATCTGGCCATCGCCACCCAGCCACAGCCGCCGACTAGCAAGACACAGCGTATCTCGCTGGCAAGTCAATACATCATCCGAGTTGTATTGCAGGGCGGCGATTGCGTGATGCTTAAGAACAAGCAGCCCGATCCGAATTTCCCGCCCCCGGGTGATCGAGGACACATTGGCGGCCTCGGCCCGCACGGAGCAATGGAGTCGTACAGCAACGAGAGCACTGTCGGTGTCTTTCGACATGAAAACGAATCGTTCAATCCTTACTTTCAAGAATTCGCGACAATCTATCCGGGGCGCTACCGTATTCGGGCCTCGTTCTGGAGCTTTGGCTGGGACAAGGGGAAGGTCGTTCCGGCGCGCGGCACCGAGGCAGCTCGGCTGTCTGCCGTGCAACTGACAAGCAACGGTCGCGGTGGCGGACATCCTAGTTATGTCCTGGGGTATTTCGCCGCGCCGCCCAACAACGAACGCGTGCATGAATTGATCACCTGGCTCAATGTTAAAGAGACGATTGGATTTAACGCAGCGTCTCTGGCTCCGGTGGTGAACTATTCGCGAAAAGGTAGAGCGTTGGCCTTCACCGGTCCCGGGATCGCGAACGACTGGCTGGATGTGGAGGGTCCACTGCATGACGTCTGGCCTCCCCGCAGTCATCAATTGCTGTTCGGAGATTTGCCTCTCGTCGAGTTCAAGCAGGATGAACAGCCGGGGATCAGGCCGCCGAAGCGGAAGCCACCTCGGCAGGAAATCATCGGATCGGTCAATCGAGTTGAACAGGTTGCCGGCACCTGGAGCGTCAAGAGTGAACAGCCACTAATCGACGCCGATCGCCTGCTGGCGGTGTTTCTGCCGAAGGCATTCCGTCGCCCGGTTTCTGACGATGTCCGCAAGGGCTACGTCGCCAAAGTCGAGGAGCGAATTCAAGCCGGCGACAGTTTTGAGACAGCCATGCGCTGGGTATATCAAGCCGCGCTCTGTTCGCCTGATTTCCTCTACCTCGTCGAATCGATCGATCGTCTGGACGAATACGCGTTGGCCTGCCGCTTGTCGTATTTCTTTTGGAACTCGATGCCCGACGACCGGCTCAGCCAACTCGCCGCAAGCAACAAGTTACATGAACCTGACGTGTTGAAAAGTGAAGTCGAACGTTTACTGCGCGATCCGAAGTCGCAACGTTTTGTCGAAGATTTTCTCGATCAGTGGCTGAAGCTACGGTTGATCGCCGCCAACGATCCGGACCGCAAGCTTTATCCTGAGTTCAACGCCTATTTACAGGACTCGATGGTTGCCGAAACGCGCGCCTACTTCCGGGAATTGATCGATCGGGACTTGAACGCGAGCCATCTGGTCAAGTCGGACTTCGCGATGTTGAATGAAAAGCTCGCTGTCCACTACGGCATAGCGGATGTCAGCGGTCCACAGATTCGCCGCGTGGCGTTGGCCAAAGATTCGCCGCGAGGCGGCTTTCTGACTCAGGCAGCGATTCTCAAAATAACTGCCAACGGCACAACAACCTCGCCGGTGCCACGCGGAGCGTTCGTGTTGGACCGGTTACTCGGTTCGCCCCCCGAGCCGCCGCCAGCCAATGTGGCTGCCGTCGAACCAGATGTTCAGGGCGCGACGACGATTCGCGAACAGCTTGCCAAACATCGCGATCATGCGATTTGCGCCTCGTGCCACGCCAAGATCGATCCACCAGGTTTCGCTTTGGAAACGTTCGATGTGATTGGTGGCTGGCGCGATCGCTATCGATCCATCGGCGATGGAGATCCGGCCCCTCGCGGTTTGATCGACCCGTTCATTGGCATCAGCTTCAAACTCGGTCCGGCCGTCGATTCCTCGGGAATCCTGCCCGATGGCCGGGGCTTCAAGGACATCGCCGAATTTCAGGCAAATATCGCCACCGATCCGCGACTGCTGAAGAATCTCGCCGAGCGATTGGCGGTCTACAGTACCGGTCGAGCCCTTGGATTCAGCGACCGCGATCAAATCTCTGCGATCCTCAGCAGCGCTCAGGAGCGGGGTGGTGGCATACGCACACTAATACACGAACTAGTCCAAAGTAAACTGTTTCAATCTAGATAGGCCGTCAGGCTCGTTCCGCTTCCCATACCACCACGGTAGAAACATGATCACATTTCAACGTACCCACCAAATAATGCGATGTAATTTGTCGGCACGGGCCATCCTACTGTTGTGCTTGTCGGTCATTGCGACGCCAGCTTGCGGGGAGGACCAACCCGCCGAGCTGCAGCGGATTAAACACCAGATAACCGGTTTGTTCATGCCGGACCGCGAGCAGGACCTGCGCGAGCTGTTCAAAACGAAACTGCCACAGTTCAAGTTGATGAGCGTCGACTATGTAAACGCGGAAGCGGTTCTCGAGTACGCCCCCGCCAAAGTCTGGCAAAACGAGAAGCCGGAAAAGTTTGCCGAACTGCTCAACAATCATTTACGCAACAACTCGCGAGGTACGTTTGGTGCCAAACCGTTACGAACGACGCCGCTGGAAACACTAAAACTGATTGAGATCCCCGTCGTGGGCCTGGACTGCAAGGGCTGTTCGTATGCCGCCTACCAGATGATCTTCAAGTTGCCAGGTGTGGAGCGAGCCACTGTCAGTTTCAAGACCGGCAAGGTCGCCGCGCTAATCGATCCCTCACAGACCGAGCAGCAAAAGCTCGAAGAGGCTCTCAAAAAGGGGGGCGTTGAGCTCCCAGCACCGGCCAAATAGTCGAATGCTAACGCGCATCGTTGCGACAAATTTATCGGTTGCGGCTAAGAGTTGTTAAGTGGCTAGCGCGATCCATCGCATCAAATCTTTATCGCATTAAAACTCGTTCGCTGAGATGCGCAGAAAGCGGGAAATCTGGATAGGACGTTTCCGGCTTGTTCGCCGCTTTGCCCTGCTTTGGAGATAGATTAGACTTGGGCGAGATACGATTCACCTCTGTTTCGATTCTAAAGGCAGTGAGTTATCGGTGTCTATTTGTGCGAGCGCGGGTGCTTCGCTCGTACACCATCAATACACCGGTTGAATAAATGGTTGTAAATAATGATCAATTGAAAGGAAGCGACTGAACATAACCTGCTGAAATAAAACAACTTGCCCCGGTAGCTCAGTTGGATAGAGCATCGGTTTCCTAAACCGAAGGCCACGTGTTCGAGTCACGTTCGGGGTACTGTTTTACATTCGCGCTCTCGGTTTAGAAACCGCCGTACGTTAGCAACCTGGTGGGGTTCGGAGCGAATGCAACCTACCGCGATCTCGCGCCGGATTTCTGAACCTTTCCCCCCGTGATGCTGCCCATGGTTGTTTAGTCCAGTCGAACGTGCGGCGATCGCCCCCACCACGTCCACCACGTGCGGGTATGCGGTATGCCATTTCAGCGTCGCTTCGCCCCGGCCGAACAACCCTGGTCCGCGACAACTTTGACGAACACATTCGGCAGCGACATTCCTTGGCGAGGTCGAACTGCTTCGCGGCCTGGGGGGCCGGTTCGTGTTCTCGCAAGCTGCATGAAAACATTGAAGCGGGCGGAGAGTTCCCGAGGCTTCCAACTCAATTGCATCCCGAAGGCAATCGCGCCGTGCCGGCTCATATTGTAAGCCTGTTCACAAGCCTTAAGGTGCCGAGATTGTGTAGCTATCCTGAGGCAAAACTGCGATACTATGAGTGGTCAGAATTATGTCCATTTATCCCAAATCATCATTTGTCCGTCATCGTCGTGCCAATGGTCCCAATATATTTCGGGACACACATTGCTGAACCAGCCCCTGAGTCTTCAGTGACTATCAAGCTTCAGTGACTATCAAACTTCAGTGACTATCAAACGTCAGTGACTATCAAAATGCTTCACCGCTTTCACGCCGTTATCTTTCTGTCTTCGCTCCTTACCTCGGGGATCGCCTTGGCCGAGTCCTCTTTCGAGAAGGATATACAGCCCTTTCTTGAAGCTCATTGCCTCCGGTGCCACGGCGCGGAGAAGCAGGAAGGAGATTTCCGTATTGACACTTTGTCGCGCGAAGTCGGGCTCAAGGACACGCCGCATTGGGCCGAGATCATCGAACGCATTAATTCAGGGGAAATGCCGCCCGCAGAAGCGAAGACTCGACCACCGGCGGACGAAAACGCAAATGTTGTCGAATGGCTGGCGGCGCGTATCAAGGAGGGCGAAGCGGCGCGGATGGCTCGGCGGAATCGCGTGTCCTACCACCGGCTGACACGTGAAGAGTATGTTAATTCGGTGCGTGATTTAATTGGTGTTGAGTATGACGCGGCGGATCCGGGCGGATTGTTGGAGGACCCGGAATGGAACGGGTTTGAGCGTTTGGGGTCGGTGCTGACTCTGTCTCCAACGCATATCGAAAAATATATGACGGCGGCCGAAAGTGTGCTGGCCGAAGCTTACCCGGACAAGAAGGTCGAGTATCTTGAGTTGAGTCGGCGAGCAGTGGAAATGCGTCCGGGTCAGCCTCACTACGAACGGCTGGAAAAGGCAGGACTGCTGGAGAAGGTGCGTTATCCGTTGACGACTTCCGGCGAACTCTTTCGGGCGTCGAGTCCGTTCCACGGGGCTGGCCGCAGCTTTCCCGGGGCGGGAGTTTATGAGATCAGCTACACGGTCAGCGGATTGAAGCCGGGGGACCAAAGGCCGCCGCGAATGCAGGTATATGAACACAAGCTGGATCGAGTTCTGTTCGAACAGGACATCATCGCGCCTGAGGACAAGCCGATGACGGTGACCTTTCGTACGCATCTCGTGCGTCGTCCCGAGATTCATGTGATCAACATCGCAGCGGGACCTCGGCATCCTCGAAACAACGCGTCGAGCCGGATTCCATTCGTCACCACCGCGGATCCTCGCGCGCCGTGGCAGATGAAAATCACCGATGAACAGGGGCTCCCGCGTGTGCCCGTCCTGATCCTCGATTCGATTTCCATGCGAGGCCCGCTTGTGACTGAGGAAGAGCAGCGTCGGCGCGATGAGTACATGGTGGCGGAGGATGGAAACATGGATCAGGTCCGCGTCGGTCTGGAGGCCATGGCGAAGCGAGCGTTTCGGCGACCGCTGAAGGAAGGCGAAATTCAAACCTACATGAAAATCGTTGAAGGAGAGCTCGCCGCTGGGGCGAAATTTATTGACGCGATCAAATCGGCGATGACCGCGGTCCTGTGTTCGAAGAGCTTTCTCTTTCTCGCGGAAGGCGACCAGAACGAGGATCGGCAGAAACTGAACGATTGGGAACTGGCGTCCCGTTTGTCGTATCTCGTCTGGAGCACGATGCCGGACGATGCATTGCTGAACGCAGCGGCGCATGGCCAGATACGCGACAAGAATGAATTGCAGCGTCAACTGGTACGCATGCT
>JBLHLE010000345.1:0-7107 GCA_047620805.1 Pirellulaceae bacterium | reverse complement strand
GATGTTGTCGCATCGCTGGTTGCAGCAGTAGAGAAATTCGCCAGTGGGATCGAAATTAAAACTGCGTGGATAGTTGCCGCGCGTCCATTCTTCTCCGATATACGTCAGTTCGCCTTTCGGACCAACAGAAAATATTCCCACGCTGTCGTGCAGACGGTTGCCCGCATAGACGAAGTTTCCGTCGTGCGATACAAGGATCTCCGAACAGAAATTGCTGCCGGCAAACTTGGGCGGCAGAGTGGAGATCGTTTGTCGTGAGGTTAAGCGACCGGTTTCGCCGTCGTAGTCAAACAAAACAATGGTCGAACCTTCTTCTTGAATGGAGTAGAACCATTGACCATTCGGGTGGAAATGGAAATGTCGTGGACCGTCTCCAGGCGGTAGGGAGACCGTGGGGAACTCGCCCGGCACCAGTTTGCCATTCTTCGCGTCGAACTTCCAAACATATATTTTGTCCAAGCCAAGGTCGATGTGCAGCACGAAGCGTCCGGACGGATCGGCTTGTATCATATGTGCATGAGTTCGGTCGTGGCCGCTGAAGGCAAAGCTACCGGGGGGAGCGTTAACTGCTCTCGTTGGACCAATCTTGCCGCGATCGTTCTTGACGTCGGAGGCAGGTCCGAGTCGACCGTTCCCGAGTATCGGAAAAACGGAAACGGAACCGCCGAAGTAATTCGCCACCAGTAAGAATTTGCCTGACGGATGGACACTTGCGTAAGTGGGACCAGCGCCGCCGGATGGAACTGTATTGAGTAAATCCAGTTTTCCATCGGACAGATTGATGGCAAATGCACTTACACTCCCTTCCTTGTCTGGACCGACTCGATCTGTTTCGTTGGTGGAATAGATGCGAGTTCCAGCCGAATTCAAGGCCAGACAGCTGGGGCTAGTTCCCAACTCAAAGTTGCCAGCAGGTGTCAGTGCTCCAGTTGCACGGTCGACCTCAAAGATGTGAATACCACGCCCGTTCCCGGGCGGAAGATCCACCTGTGTCGGCAGCACGTCGCGCAGTGGAGCGCTAAACGTCCCCACGTACGCCATCAGTGGTCCGGCAGATTCTTTCGATTGTGCTTGAATTAGACTTTCCATCAGAGGTGTCGTCCCCGCGAGTGCAACTGATGTCTTTAAGAAAGTACGTCGTGAATTGTCGAGTGGAATCATGGTGTGGGTCAGCCTGTGTAGTGGGCGGATCATTTGGAGCAAATACTATTCTACAGACATCTTCGTCGAAACGCGAAACAACGCGAAAGTCAATCACTGTTTGACTTCGTTGCATGGCGAAATGGATTGCATTTCGCCGTGTTATAATAGTCGTTTGGGCTGAATCCTTCGTCGGGAAAAATTGTCAGCCTCTCCGCCGGAATTGTATTCTTTATTCGGTTACCTCCCCAGCACAGCGGCCGGGGAGGCAGCGGGCGATTCCTCTGGAATTGGGCCGCGAGTGGGGCTCTGAAGCGCAGATCGTCTCAAGATCAAATTCGCATTTCGCGGTCCGCTGCGGTGGCGAAACAAATGTTCAATTTAACCGTCAGCCGCAGGCGTACGCGCATGCTGCAGAACCGTGCGGCGAACAGTTGAACGATTTTACACATCGAATTCGACTATCCTTTCGCCTTATCTTGTGGAGTGACGCCGAGGACGACGTCCCACTTGGCCATCAATTCGCCGGACTTGGAGTTGGGGATGGGAGTGAAGTCAGTAACGAGCGTTGCTTTCGCCTCAGCGGTTTTAGCTTGCTTGAACAGGAAATCTTTTTCGTTCTGAGGGTCGCCCTTGATGTACAGCTGAGTCGTGAGAATCCGTTTGTCGTTTTGATAAACGGCGTAGTGGATGTGTGGAGCGCGGCCTACGTACTTTGATGGCTTGATGCAGCGGAAGTAGTATTCGCCGGTAGAACTCGTCAGGAAACGTCCGAAGCCCTGGAAATTCTTGTCCATCTTTTCGCGACGAGCGCGCGTGTGAATGTAGGCACCTGTGTTGTCCGCTTGCCAGATTTCGACGACCGCATTGCGAATCGGTTCGCCCGCCTGACTAAGGATGCGGCCGGTCAAGTGAGTGATCTCGCCAACCGATGGTGTGATCGAATCGTTGATAATGATTAGATCGTTGTCGGTATCGAGCGGAAGTTTGTCTGGATAGAAAGGGCCTTCGCCCTGCTTGGCGGTTCGCGTGAGCTCTTCGGCCAATAAGCCTGAAGTGGTAAACGCGGCAGTCGCGAAGGCCATGTTCTGTAGAAAGCGACGACGTTGTTCTTGGATTGTCATCTCTAATCCTTTGCTGAAAGTTAAAGGGAGCTTGTAGCCTGTCGAATTGAATTTGTGGGTGTGTGGTTGCGTAGAGATTTTATTTTCCGACGCGATACAGATGAGTCTTGGTGCGGATGATTAGGGAATCGCCAATCACGGCGGGAGTTGCCATACTGCCCGCGTCCAGTTTGTTTTCGGCGAGCAGTTCGAACTTTGCAGGGTTGGCGGCGATCACATTAATGGGACCATCTTCCCCGAACAAATAGATCCGCCCGTTCGCGTAAATTGGTGAAGCGGTGTGGCGTCCACCCATTCGATGCGTCCACATTTCGGCACCCGTCTTCGCCTCGAGGCAAGAGACAACGCCTTTGTCATTGACGATGTACATGTGGTCGTCGACGATCGAGGGAGAGGGACGAGTCGGTGTCGATTTGTTGTACGTCCACTTAATGTGAGTGCCTGTCACATCGCCTGTCCCGTCTGGAGCGACTGCCAGTAATCTTAATCCACCCTCGAAACTGAGGTAAACCATGCCGTGGGCATAGAGTGGTCGAGCCGCTGCGTTATATCCGCCGTGATAGACCCACCACAGTTCCTTGCCCGTGAGTGGATCGTAAGAGACCGTCGCGACTGCCGCTGGGCTGATTAGTTGGAGTCGGCCGTCGTGCTCGATCACCTGGGGTGTGCAATACGCTTTCTTGCCGTCGCCGTTCGGTGTTTTGTAATCGAACGAACGATCTTTCTTCCAAACTGTTTTCCCCGTCTTCTTGTCGAAGGCGACCACGTACTGTTGATCGTACCCGTCAAAGTGAACAATCAGCAAGTCTCGAAAAACGATGGGCGACGACCCCGGCCCGCGATGGTGATTGCAAGGAAGGTCCTGGCGAGCCCAAATAGTTTCGCCGTTCGACGTGTCGACGCAGGCAGTGCCGGCGCTGCCGAAGTGAACCCATAGACGTCCTTCTTCGATGACCGGAGTAGGGCTGGCATAGCTATTGTACGGATAACAAAACATCGGTTCGGCGATCTCGAATACGGTGATGTCGTGAACGATCTTACCGCTCGCTGCATCAACACAGATGGCAAAAAGTTTCTTGCCGTCTTCGGTAGCCGAAGTCATCCAAATCTGCTCGCCCCAGATCACTGGCGAAGACCACGCCTTGCCATGAATCGCGGTTTTCCAACTGATGTTCTTTGTCTCATCCCACTCGACGGGGATCAGCTTCGCGTCCGACTGGCCGTCGCCACGAGGTCCGCGGAATTGATTCCAATTCTCGCCGCCCAAGAGCGCGTTCGAGGCAGAGCAGATCAAGACCAGAGACGCAATATATTTCCACATAGATCGGCTTTTCAGAGAATTGGCTAGAGGTTTAGCCCAGGAATGAACTGGTTCAGGGGCGACAACGGTGAAGGTAAGTATGCCGGTTTTCCACCGCGATTGCCACTCTTATTCTGCCAAACAGACCACTCTTATTCTGCTGAAGAGATACGAGCCTGTCGCTCCAGTACAGGTAGAGCAGCGGCGCTCGTTTATGGAGCTCCTTGAAAACTTGCTAACCGAATCGGTGCGGACCGAGATAGACTAATATAATCTGCTCATGCACTTGCCAGCCGTTTGTCTCTGTGGACTATAATGGGCCGACTTGCCAGATCGTTTTTTCCTCCCAAATCCACTCTGCGAAGATATCTTCCTAGGAGCTGACCTCATGAAGCGATTCGTTCTTTCAGCCATAGTTTTGCTCGGCCTGCTAATTCTTGGACCGCAAAGTCGTGCGGATGATCTCAAGCCGCTTACGAATGTGAAATACGGCAGCCATCCGAGAAATGTTCTCGATTTTTATCCGGCAAAGTCGGACAAACCCACGCCCGTCGTGTTTTACATTCACGGCGGCGGGTGGCAGGGAGGCGACAAGAGAACCAATCCGGCAGCGTTCTTGGGCAAAGGCATTTCGGTCGTGGCGATCAATTATCGCTACGTGAAAAATGGCGTCGAAGAAAAAGTTGAGCCTCCAGTGAAAGCATCGTTGGGCGATGCGGCTCGCGCTTTACAGTTCGTTCGCTCCAAAGCTGCTGAATGGAACCTCGATAAGAAACGCATCGGTGCCACTGGGGGATCGGCCGGCGCTTGCTCATCGCTGTGGCTCGCCTTCCACGACGACATGGCAGACCCCGTTAGCGACGATCCGATTGCTCGCGAATCAACCAGACTATACTGTGCCGCCGTCAACGGGGCGCAGGTATCACTCGATCCAAAAGAGCTACGCGAGTGGATGCCCAACTACCGCTACGGTGCACACGCTTTCGGTCTGGCGAACTTTCAGAGCTTGTTCAACGAACGAGAGAATATTCTCAAGTGGATCGAAGAGTACTCGCCGATCAAACACGTTTCCAAAGACGATCCACCGATCGCGATGTTCTATTCCGGCGAAAAACCGGTGGTTGGCGCCTCGCCGAAGGATCCTACCCACTCCGGGATCATGGGAGTCAAGCTCGAAGAACGACTCAAAGAGGTTGGAGTCGACGTCGTGCTAATTCATCCTGGGCGAACTCACCCAGATTATAATAGCGCTACTACCTACCTCATCGACCGATTGTTGAAGTGACCTGGTAAATCGCCCGGCGAGTTCAGCATCTTGTTGAATGTCTGCAGCTTGTTGAATGGCACCGCGCGGCAATTTAAAATCGAGTGTTACGCTCGCGGCAATCTAGAATTTAGTGGCAACAATTGGCGATTGCTGCGACCGGCCAGTTTGTTTGGGAGAGGTCAGTTGATGATTACAGTTGCAAGGAAAGTTTCGTTGCTTGGCTCGTTAGTCGTCGCGGTGGCGCTACTCCCAGCTATCGCGAATGTCGTGTCCGCAGAGGACGCGGCTGAGGCAGCGAAGGTAGCGACGGCTGCGAAAGTCGACTTCAATCGGGACATTCGACCGATTCTGTCCGACAAGTGCTTCCACTGTCACGGCCCTGACGAATCGAACCGCGAGGCGGACCTGCGGCTCGATTCACTTGAGGGTTTGCAAGCGGATCTTGGCGGGCATGTAGCCGTCGTGCCGGGCGACGTTAAGGCCAGCGCGCTGATCGCTCGTATTAACCATGCCGATCCAGAGGAGAGGATGCCTCCCGCAGACTCGGGACGCAGCCTCACTCGGCAACAAATAGAATTGATAACCAGTTGGGTGCAACAGGGGGCGGTTTGGCAGAAGCACTGGTCGTTCAAGCCACCCGTCCGGCCGGAACTGCCCGCAGTCAAATCTGTCGATTGGGCGAAGAACCCGATTGACCGATTCGTCCTGGCGCGATTGGAACGGGACGGCTTGCCGGCTTCCCCACGAGCCGAGAAGGAAACACTGATTCGCCGAGTCACTTTCGACTTGACGGGGCTCCCGCCAACTTTGGGGGCGATCGATACGTTTCTCGCCGACGAATCCGACGACGCTTACGAATCGTTGGTCGACCGGCTGCTAAAGTCGGATAGCTATGGCGAGCGGATGGCAATGCCGTGGCTCGACGCGGCTCGCTACGCCGACACACATGGCTATAGTTTAGATCGCCGTCGCGTCATGTGGCCCTGGCGCGATTGGGTCATCTGGGCGTACAACCAAAACATGCCCTTCGATCAGTTTATGATCGAGCAGCTCGCTGGCGATTTACTCCCCAAGGCCACGACTTCGCAAAAAGTCGCCACTGGATTTAATCGTAACCATCCAATTCAAAGTGAAGGGGGCGTGATTAATGAGGAGTATCGAGTCGAAACGGTTGTCGATCGGGTCGAGACGACTGCATCAGTGTTCCTCG
The DNA here is from genome assembly GCA_047620805.1 of Pirellulaceae bacterium. Taxonomy (GTDB): domain Bacteria; phylum Planctomycetota; class Planctomycetia; order Pirellulales; family Pirellulaceae; genus JBLHLE01. Next base: position 1,066 of record JBLHLE010000345.1, on the reverse strand, counting down.
GGTTGACGATGGGTTGTTGCCGTTGTCACGATCACAAGTACGAACCCTTTACACAAAAAGAGTTCTATCGTTTCTACTCGTTGTTCAATAATGTTCCCGAGTCGGCTCATGTAGGTAATTCAGATAAAGCGACCGATGGCCCAATTGTGAAGGCGCCGTCGGTACTGCAATCTAGTCAACTGAAACAAATCAATCAGCAAATCGCGGAACTTCAGCGCCGGATCAAAATCGAAGAGGCGGAGACGAAGAAGGCGGAGACGAAGAAGGCGGCGATCGTTGAACGCGTCTGGATTGATGACGCGATTCCCGCGGGGGCGGAGACCCTTGGCAATGGCGGCGGCGAACAGAAATTCGTCTTCGTTTCTAAGGACAAGCATCCTGTCTACAGCGGCTCGAAGTCTTCGCTGCGGACTAGCGTTGGTCTGGGCCAGCATTTGGTTCACAATGCCCCGCCTCTAACACTCAACGCATCAGCTAAATTATTTAGCTATGTCTATCTCGATCCAATTAACCCTCCTAAACAGATCATGTTGCAATGGCATGACACGCGAGGTTGGGAGCATCGTGCGTATTGGGGCGAGAACAAAATTCCCTGGGGTAAGGCTGGCTCGACTACTCGTCGAAATATGGGCCCGCTACCGAAAGCGGGGGAATGGGTGAGGCTAGAAGTCGATGCGGCTTCCGTTGGACTTGCGGAAGGATCGCAGGTGGCAGGCTGGGCGTTTACTCAGTTTGACGGCACCGTCTACTGGGACAAGTCCGGAGTGGCAGACGTTTCGGCCACCGCACTCGGGCTGCAACTGGCAGCGTTTAAGAACCGAGTAAAGACTTTGGAAACGGTGATGCCCAGCGTCATGGTGATGGCTGAAATGCCTGCGCCGCGGAAGACGTTCGTGCTTCACCGGGGTCAATACAATTCTCCTAGTGAAGTTCAAGTAACGGCGGGAATTCCGAGCGTCTTGGGTTCTTTACCCGCCGATTCAAAGCGCGACCGTTTGGCTTTGGCGAAATGGCTCGCGAGTCGACAGAATCCGTTAACCGCTCGCGTGACAGTAAATCGCTATTG
>JBLHLE010000344.1:0-7120 GCA_047620805.1 Pirellulaceae bacterium | reverse complement strand
AACGCCGCACACGACCTCGAGATCATTCCTCGAGTCCTAGCGCTCGGTAACGAGGCCGAAGTTTTGGCCCCCATCGCCTGCCGCCGCGCGATCGCGGAATTGGTTCAGCAGATGTCGCGCAAATATCGAGATGTGCAACAAGATCGGGATGTGTAACAAGATCCCCCGTTCCGCTACAGCTCCCAATAGCTCCTGGGCAGGTAATCCGACACCGCTCTAATTCGCACGTAAGTACTGGCGAATTCGAGACTTGAAATATACGGGGCGGACCGGTTTGAAATGCCCCGCATAAGCTGACTACAATGGTGTGACTTTTATCACCCACCTTCCTTCCTCCCGCGAAATGAATTTCCATGAGAGCGTACGCTTCCCTTCTCCTTCTCTTGACGCTCACGGCGGTGGCCTCCGCCGAGTTACCCAAGAAATACTCCAGCCCGGTGGTCAATAAAGACACGGCAGGCCATCGAATTGACAATATTGCCGTGGACATCACCGGTGCCAAACAGTTGATACTTGAAGTCAGCAACGGCGGCGACGATACCTCCTACGATTGGGCGAATTGGATTGAACCAGTTTTGGTTGGCCCCGACGGCGAAAAGAAATTGACGGAGCTCAAGTGGAGTTCCGTAAACGGACGAGCTAGTGTCGACAAGACCGCCGAAAACGGCGGAAAACTAAGCGTCGGTGGCAAGCCCGTCGCCTTCGGCATTGGAACTCACGCCGAATCCACAATCTCGTACAAATTGCCAAAAGGCTTTACCACCTTCAAGTGCTCCGTCGGCATCGACGACGGCGGCACGGGCCAGGCAGGAAGCCGAACTACTGTTCAATTTCACATCTACACGAGCACCAAGGACCGCCCTCTTACTCAAAAACCATTCACCGTCGCCGACGGTTTTGACGCGGAAGAAATCTATACCGCTGGCGTACCGGAGATCGGTTCGTGGGTCGTGATGTGTGTCGACGGCAAAGGTCGCCTCATCGTCTCCGACCGAACGGGACCGATGTATCGTATCACGCTCGCCGAAGCCGCCGCGGCCGAGCAAACACCAGCCGTCGAAAAACTACCCGTACAAGTTGGACACGCCAACGGTTTGTTGGAAGCCTTCGGTAGCTTATACGTGGTCGGCAAAAGCTTCGGAGATCTGCCAAAAAACTCGGGGCTCTTCCGTCTGACCGATACGACTAAAGATGACCACTACGACAAAGTCGAACACCTCATGACATTGTCCGTTGGTTCGGATCACCACGCTCACAATGTCTTGGTCAGTCCCAGCGGCGACCGCTTGACGATTCTCTGCGGAAACAGCACCGACTATCCGGATGAGTTGGCCGGCAAGAGCATTCGCAATCAGTTGGAAGACCATCTGCTTCCCCGCAGCACTTACTACGGCCACAATACTGGACGCACCGCGCCGGGCGGATTTGTCGTAACTTGTACACCCGACGGAAAGGATCGTCGCATTCACGCCGCTGGGTTCCGCAACCCCTACGACTTTGCCTACAACCAGAACGGCGATCTGTTCACATTCGATGCCGACATGGAATACGATGTCGGTGGGCCCTGGTACCGTCCTACGCGAGTGAACCACACGGTCAGCGGCGCTGAGTTTGGCTGGCGTTGGGGAGCTGGTAAATGGCCAGTTTATTATCCCGACTCCGTCGGAATTGTCGCCGATATCGGTCGCGGTAGCCCAACTGGCGTTACCTTCGGCTACGGCGCGAAGTTTCCCGGCAAATATCAGCGATCGCTGTTCATCGCCGACTGGACTTACGGTCGCATCATGGCTCTGCATATGAAACAGAAAGGCGCAACCTACACGGGGGTCGTCGAGCCCTTTATAGCGGGCAAACCGATGCCAGTCGCCGATCTCGTCATCCATCCCGATGGCAACATGTACTTCATTACGGGAGGCCGCCGCAATACGACGTCGCTAATTCGTCTCCGCTATGTCGGTTCCGAACCGACCGAACCCGTGGAACTGAAGTACGTTGACACCCCTGCCCAGATGCTCCGAAGAAAGCTGGAATCGTACCACGACAACAACGACGAAGGTGGAATCGAACTAGCCTTGGCTAACATTGGTTCTGACGACCGCCAAATCCGCTACGCCGCGCGAACGGTCTTAGAGCATCGAGACGTTTCGACTTGGATCGACGCGTCTCTGAAACGCAACGAGCCCGCTGCCGCAATCGAAGCAGCAATCGCAATTGCGCGGTTCGGCGTCAAGGACCAGGCCGGTCGCGTCATTGAACGCCTACTAAAAACCGACCCAAAAAACCTTGCTCGTGAACAACAGATCGACTTGATGCGAGCCTATGGCTTAGTGTTCATTCGATTGGATAAACCAACCGACGCCACTCGCCAGGCGATCAGCGATCACTTCTCACCGCTTTACCCCAGCGGCGACTTGAATTTGGATCGCGAACTGTGCCAATTGTTGCTGTATGTGGACGCTCCTGGAGCGGTAACCAAATCCGTTACTCAATTGGCTCTGGCCGCAACTCAAGCGAACCAGATGTTCTATGCCTATCACCTACGGACGATTCGAGAAGGGTGGAGTGAAGGGGATCGCCGCCGCTACTTCCGCTGGCTACAAACAGCCCAGTCGAATCAAGGCGACTACGTAGGAGGCCAACACTTCGGCAACTTCCTGACGATGGTTCGCAAGGAATCTTCAGCGACACTCACCGCCGAAGAGAAGACCAAACTGGCCGACGTCTTGAAAGCCGGAGTTCCCGTTGAGCCAGTCGTTCCCAAGCCCCCGGCGATATTCGTGAAGGCCTGGAAGTATTCGGAGCTCGAGCGTTCACTGGCCCACACGGAAACGAATCGTTCGTTCATTCAGGGCCGCAATCTCTACCAAGGCTTGTGTGCCAAATGCCATCTCTTCAAAGGAAAAGGGGGAGCTATCGGCCCGGACATCACGTCCGTCGGCAACAAGATGAAAACCTCAGCTCTGCTGTCCGAATTGTTGACTCCTTCAAAAGTCATCTCCGACCAACACGCCTCCGTCATACTTGAGCTGAAGAATGGCAAGACGGTTACGGGAAAAGAGGTTGGCGGCGACGACGACGTCGTTCGAGTCGTCACCAATCCGGGGGACATCACCAATGTCACCGAGGTCAAGAAGTCTGATATCCTCTCCCGCGTGAACTCGAAGACTTCAATAATGCCGACCGGCTTAGTGGACACTCTCAACGAGGAACAAATTCTGGACTTGATGATGTACGTGTTGTCCGGCGGCAATCCCGGACACATCGCGTTCCAACAATAGGTGCAGCAGGATTCTCATTTTCGCAATGCCAGTACACCGGCTGGGACGTAACACTCCCACGCCGGAACTGCGCTGCGATTGTAGCGGAGCTACAGTATGTTTACCCGTACGGTTTCAGGTCTACGGTTTCAGGTCTACGGTTTTACCCATACGGAGCGGCACTTACTCGGGCGAACGCGGCCTGAGTTCGTAGCGGCGGATCTTGCGGTCCAAGGTGGAACGCTCGATGCCCAGCAGTGCGGAGCTCTTGCTCTTATTCCAGGCGGTTAGATTGAGCGTCTGGAGAATATGTTGCTTTTCGAGATCGGCAAGTGTGACGGGTTGGAAGTTGTTTATTGGGGCTGGCACAATCCCGGATTCACTGGAGGTGGTCAATGTGGTGAGTGTGATGTCATCGACGTCGATCCGTTCCCCTTGCGATAGAACGACCGCCCGCTCGATGACGTTCTTCAACTCGCGAACATTTCCAGGCCAGCGATAGGTTCTCATTTGCTGTATGGCTTCTTTGGTAAAGCCTTTGAACTTGCGGCCCATCTCTTCCGAAAAACGCTCGAGGAAATGGTTGGCCAATTCGATGACATCCTCACCGCGTTTGCGCAGCGGTGGTGCCTCGATCTCTACCACGCGAAGTCGGAAGTACAGGTCGCGGCGAAAGAGGCCTTCATTGACGGCTGCTTCGAGGTCGCGGTTGGTGGCCGCGATCACTCGCACGTCCACCTTGATCGATTGGCTACCACCAACTCTTTCAAATGGATGCCCTTCCAAAACTCGCAGAAACTTTGCTTGAATGGACGGGCTCATTTCGCCCATCTCATCGAGCATCAGAGTACCGGCATCGGCGGCTTCGAATTTACCAATCTTGCGGTCCGTGGCGCCGGTGAAAGCTCCCCGTTCATGGCCGAATAACTCGCTTTCCAAAAGCGTCTCCGACAATGCCGCGCAGTTCAGGCAGACGAACGGGCCCTTCTTCCTTGGACTTTGAAAGTGCATCGCTCGAGCGATCAATTCCTTGCCGGCTCCACTTTCACCGCGAATTAATACGGTGGCGCGACTGGGGGCGACACTAGCGATCTCACTTTGCAGCCTCTGAACAATCGGGCTGCTGCCGACAATTTCGCTTTCGGCTCCGAGCTGTTTTCGCAGTTGAACAACTTCGGTTTGACTAAGAGATAGATCATCCACTAATTCTTGTTGTCGATTCAGCGTCTTTAGTGCCAACGCTACGTTGTCAGCCACGGCAAGCGTGAACTCGAGGTCATCGGGATCGAGCATTCGTTCGGAAGCCGTCGAGTACAAATGGACCAAGCCAATGACGCGTTTGTGTCGTCGGATCGGAGCGCAAATGACGCTTGTACTGTGGATCTCGCCTTTGCTATCGCGGCTGCCAAGTGTGCTGTCATTCTCGACGTTTCGAGCTAGGACGGCTTCGCCTTCTCGAATTACAGTCGCGGCCAGGAAGCGCGAGACGCGATGGTATGTCGGTTGAATATCCGTTCTAGACGCAATCACTTCGATTGCATCCGCCGGCAGCTCGCCGTTTTCCAACTCTGCGTTTAAGAGCAACACAGCGCCAGCGTCGACGTTGGTACCTTCAAACAAACCGTTCAGAGCCAGATTAGCGACGGTACTAGTGGTGGTCTGATTCGCTAGGTCGAACGCCAAGCGGCAAAGTTTTCTCGCTGCCCGCCCTACTTTGGGTACCGAAGGATCATCCTCACTCTGCGAGTCGAGGAACTTGGTATGGCCACGGCGATGCGTGATAGTGGCGGTTGCCGGACCGTTGTCGAGTACATTGGAATCGCTATTGGCTAGAGCAGGGGCACCGGTGACGGTTTCGTCACCGGTCTTCACCATTGGATTGGTGTCGGGAAATGCCTCGGTGAGATCGTGAACGAAAGCGAGTTGGCAGTTGGCGATACGAATTATGTGACCGGGGGTCAGTTCATTGTCGCCGCGAACTCGTTGTTTCTGGATCGTCGTGCCGTTGCGGCTATCGAGATCGCGCAGCGTCCACTTCCCCGCCGTCAGGAAGATTTCGGCGTGGTAGCGGCTACAACGTTCATCCTTAATCACGATTTGGTTGGTAGCTGCTCGCCCGATAGTGGCCGTACGACCGGGAATAAGGCGAAAAACATCCGTCCATTTCGTGCCCTCGCGGATGACGAGGTAGGCTAGATTGCCATCGGCGTCCAACTTACGTGCTCCCTTGCGAGACGAGTGGGTTGGCGAGCTAAAGCCAACAGAGGCAAAGCGTTATACACTGCATATTTGTAACAATTATGCCGCGGTGAAGAAGACTACTCCCCCATTATTATTAGCGGGGCGCGGTTTTTCGTCGCCTTTTTTGGAAAAGTCAGCATAACATAGAGTTGAAGAACATTCTCGGGCGCCAAGTTTTCTTGTAATTTCTAGGGTTCCCAGTTATTCTTATGATTGTAAATGGTTTAAACCAACTAATCTAAGGGGATGTTCGTTTCACAGGCCGATCCGGGTGGGGACTGAGGAAGAGGCCGGTGATCAAACGAAATAAAGGCTGGATTAGCCAATTCACCGTAAGGAGTGAAAATCATGTTGCGATTCGCCAAATTGGTTGGACGCACTGTTATGGGCGTAGCCCTCACATTGTCTCTCGTCATCAACCCAGTGTTTGCGGGTGGTGGCAACTTCCGCAATAGCTCTGTTGGCGGTGTTTCCGTCGACGCGAACGGCGTGCTTGATATGCCGTCAGTCGTGGACACAAAAAACCGACTCGACATTATGCGTCGTCAAATGGGCAAGCCATCGACAGAACAGAATCTACCTGTGCAGCGACGAATGGTGTCGCTGAAAGGTTTGGAAGCAGCTCTTGCCGATGCGATGCAAAACAACCAAGGTCAGATCCCTGACGAAGTCCGCTACTTGGCTGGTCTACAACGAATCGAATTCGTATTCGTCTATCCCAAGACGGGCGACGTTGTGATCGCAGGTCCAGCCGAAGGTTGGACACTGAACGACAGCAGCGAAGTCGTCGGTGTTACAACCGGCCGCCCCGTCCTGTTGCTCGACGATTTGTTGGTTGCCTTCCGCACCACCGACTCGGCTCGCAACGGCGGAATCAGCTGTTCCATCGAACCTACCCAAGAAGGGCAACAGCGGCTTCAAAAACTGCTCAGCCAACAACGCGGTGGCCGAGTGAACACGAAAGCACTCGAGCCAGCCATGAAGGAAGCCTTTGGTCCACAATTGATCAAACTTTCAAATGTTCCAGAATCCAGTCACTTCGCTCGAGTGTTAGTTGCTGCCGACTATCGCATGAAGCGTTTGGCAATGGGCTTGGACAAAGCTCCCGTTAAGGACATGGCCAGTTACCTGACCATGCTCAAGAGCGGAACCGAATCGGCCGCAGGTGCGAATCCTCGCTGGTGGATGGCTTGCAACTATCAACCGATGGCTCGCAGTACCGACAAACTCTCGTGGCAACTTCGTGGTCCTGGTGTAAAAGCCATGACGGAAGACGGCTTCGTTGGCAAGAACGGTATCCAAGGCACTGGTAAGAAGAGCCCCTTGGCTCAACAGTGGGCGGATAACTTCACCTCGAAGTACGCCGAACTGTCGTCTAAGGATGTCGTCTTCGGTCAACTCCGAAACGTAATGGACATGTGTGTCATCGCCGCTCTCATCCAGCGCGAAGGACTCATGGACACTGCGGGACTGAGTGCCCCAATATTGACCGGCAAGGCTGGCAACGACTTGATTGTGGAGTTCAACAGCCCCAAAACGGTTGTACCTCACTGCAGTTTCCTGCGCATCAAGAAGGGCTGGCTAGTCACCGCATCGGGCGGCGTCCAAATCGACAGTTGGGC
>JBLHLE010000343.1:0-7120 GCA_047620805.1 Pirellulaceae bacterium | reverse complement strand
GTGAAGCGCCTCCTGCACTCGTTTCAGCCTCCGGTCGGCAATGGCCAATTTCTCTTGCTGTTCTTTTGTCAGTTTCGCGTAAGCTTCCGATTTGTGAAAATCGTATGGCTCCGCAGCTTTCACGCGACCTTCCGCATCCAAGGTTGCAAACAGCGTCAGAGTGACTACCAAAATGCAAAGTAACGCAACATAAGGTGAGCACCTGCACGATGGAAATCACAACAGAAACGGCCAACTTGCCTCGCCGTACTATCACATTTGAGGAAGGCGGGACAAGATCAATCGTTGTAGGTGGCGAGAAGAATTGAGTATGAAAACTTGTTACCTCCCCAGCGCCGCAGAGCGCCAGGGGAAGTAACACGCGCTGCGATAGACTCCAACGCAATTACTACACGCCGACGGAATTCTGCGAACTGTTTAGCTTAATGGCGGCCGTATCGGCAACATTTACCCACACGTGCACGTGCGGCTTGCCGCGGAAGTACCACACGAATGACGGTCCCTCCAGTCGCCAGTTGTCCCACAGCTGATCGTTGCCGAGGTCACCCTCTTGATAAAAAGCCAAGTGGCAAGCATCGAGCCCGCCCTGCTGCTTGAGATACTTACTGGCTTCATCTTGGTCGGCTTGCCGGAACGGATCGAGCAATAATTTCAACACCGATTGCAAATGCTGTTTTTGGTCCGACGCCATTTCGGTAACGGGAATTCCATCGAACTTCCCATCCTTGCCGCGGAACGCTACTAGCTCCTCCGACGGCATCCCTTTCTCGACGAGCGCCATCTTCCGCTGCTTGCCGTCGAACATTTCGTACAGCTTGTTGGCTTCGGTAGCTTGGTGCCAGAAGACATTGTTTGGATGGTCGGGCTTCTCGAACAGCGCGTCGCCCTCATGGGCATAGAGAATCGGACCGCCGAAGGCAACGTGTTCGGCGCTGTTTCCGTCGCAGCGCAACGTCATGTGTCGACTCGTCAACACAAACTCAAACGCGTCCGTACCCGGCTCACCAAAGATCGCGATAGCTTGGTTATTTCCAAAGCCACCGACGTCGTCTTTCAGTTGTTGGTCAAAGCGATCGTGCCAATCGGGATGCGTAATGCCCAAGAAAATCTGACGAACGATGTCTTGTTGTTCACGCGTGTAGAAATTGCTTTTGATCGATGGATTGGTAATCTTCCAATTATTCTCGAGCCGCTCGCGAAGCAAACCCTTTGCGGGATCAACGAAGTCCCAGGCGAAACACATTTGCTTCTTCTGCTTTTCGTCGAGCGTATCGTACAGCACCTTGACGAGCGTCTCCGGTTGCTTCGGCTGAGGGGCTGCCGCAGCGATCGACTCGAGCAGCGGCAAGCCAGCGATGCCGACCGCAACGGCTCCAGTATGCTTTAGAAACTCGCGGCGGGAATTCGATTGAACGGAATTCGATTGAAGATTGGCGGGGAATTGATTCATCGTAAAGCTCCATCTGACAGTGTTTTACTGCACGTCCAAGACCGCGTTGGCACCATCATATCACTCGCATGTCGTAAAGCGAGTAATATCTCTACCGGACAGCAATAACTCCTAACTCCATTCCTATCCACAGGTTGCGAATCTCACTGCGAAACCTGCGGGAAATTCTTCGAGTTATGGGAAACAAAAGTAGAGTACGTTCGTCTATCTCCATAACCCGGTTGTTTGGAAATTCCAAATGCACCGAACAAATCCAAGACAAACTTGTTGGCAATTTCGTACTCCTTCAGATGGACAGGACACATGAAACTTCGGATCTTCTGCACAGCATGCCTGATCGCAGTCTCGCTTCTCGGCGACACCGCTTGGGCTCGAATCAAACTAGCCGCACTCCCCGTTCGCGAACGCGTGGAGCTGCAACTGGACAATGGCAAATACACTTTGGTCGAAGAGGAACGCATCGTCCCGCTGTTGAAATCATCTGCCAAGAGTGGCAACAACATGATCGATTTCAGCTGGTCCAACACCGCGATCGATAAGGACTCCATCCTCTTCCGCCCATTAGCCATTCGCGAAGACGGAAAATTCCGTGAGATCAAAGATATCAACGGCAACGCCGAAATCAATGTCATTAATGTTGCCTATCCACCTGGCGAAAACTCCTTGGTCTGGGAAGTCTACGCTGGCCAAGCTTGTGCTGCGAAAGTTCGTGTCAGCTATCTCATCAGTAACTTGACCCGCTCATTCAACTACCGCGCTTTGGCCAACAAAGACGAAACTCAGCTCACTTTGCGATCGTACATTAAGGTTCGCAACTACTCTGGCGAAGACTTCGGCGACGCTGGTGTTTGGGCTGGCTTCGGTCCCCACTACCAAAAGCAGATTGGTCAGCAAGAAGAAATTCAAATGCTGTTGGAGCGATTCAATGAAGTCCCAATCACGAAGACGTTCACATTCAATTGGTACGCCAATGGCCAACTCAACGCGGATAAGCCATTCGCATCACCGATCCTGATGCATTACGAACTGACGAACGACAAAGCGAACAAGCTGGGCAAGTTCCCCTTGCAACCTGGTAAAGTTCGTATCTTTATCGATGACGGTCGGGGCGGCGAAGCGTTCCTCGGAGAGGATTTGGCTCGCCTCACTCCGCTCGACGACAAGATGCGACTGTACCTTGGTCAAAGCCGCGATATCGTTTGCTCGCGAACGCTCGAAAAGAACCAACGACACGCAGTTCGCGGCAATCTCTTCCACCAAGAGATCATCTTGAAATTCGAGATTGAGAATTTCCGCGACAAAGATGCCACGCTGGCGATCCAAGAGCAAATCAATCAGCTTGCTCGCCAATACGGCGCGGATCCGCACGGCGAAGCCGAATGGGAAATGGGCGATCAGACGTCCGAAGAAATCAGCTTTGATTACTCCGATGGCAAGACGATTCCGAAATTGAGTGTAAAACTTTCCGCTCGTCCAAAAGATCCAAACGAGAAAGTGGAGAAGAAGATCGTCAAGTTTCACTTAACCATCAAGAATTTGTGGTAACAAGCGGACCGTTCAGGTCTCTCAATTGGACCTCACCATTTTGAGTTCCCTACTTCCACAATCCTCTTTGGAGTTACGAAGATGACTAGGCATTTGCCAATCGTCGCAATACTCTTTGCACTTGTCATGAACGCCAACATTCATGCCAAGAACATCGACCTGGTGACGCTCCCCAAACGCGACAAAGTACAACTGACGATCTACAACAGTGAAGATTTGACGCTGGCAAAAGAAACTCGCTATCTGACGTTGAAGAAAGGGGTGAATAAGCTGCAGTTCTCGTGGATCGGAACGCTGATCGATCCGACCAGCATTGAGATCCGGCCGTTAGAGCATCGGGATGAGATTGACATTTTGGATACGATCCTTTCCGGTCAAAAACCTCACCATTTGATTTGGACGATACAGTCGGATATCGAAGGCCAGGTTGCCGTCGAGGTGAGCTACTTCACAAGCGGCTTGACGTGGAAAATGGACTACGTCGCGATTTCGGATTCCGCCGAGACAACATTTGATTTCCGCGGCTACGTTCGAGTATTCAACAACTCGGGAGAAGAATACGAAGACGCCGAAATCCGCATGATCGTTGGAACGGTAAACCTCGTTGAAAAGATCGCCACACTGGCGGGGGTCCGCATCGAAAGACTGGCGGAACTAGAGAAGTCGGTAAGGCAAGATTACCGGCGTACCGCGATGCTCGACTCAATCGTCAGCGCAGACGAAGCTTCTGCTGAAGACGGCCAATCGGGAAAGCGACAGATTGTCAAAGAGGGCGTCAGTGAATACTTCATGTTCAGCGTCGAAGGTACGGAGACAATTCGCAACGGCTGGTCGAAGCGAATGGAAGCGGTCAACGCCCCGGAAGTCAAATACGATACCGTTTATCGAATGCGTGACTTTCAATATGGACCTCGTCCCGCTCGCTTCGTCGTCTGGAAAAATGACAAAGATAGTGGTCTCGGCGAAAATCCGTTGCCCGATGGGCTGGTCAGAGTATTCCGCAAGAACAGCGAAGACGGCCTGGGTTATCTCGGGCAGCAGATCTTGAACTACGTTCCGATCCAAGCCGACATCGAAGTCAATTTGGGCTTCGACGACTTAGTTGTTTACAAGCGTCGTCGAGCAAGTACGAAACGCTCCGACTTCGATTTCCACCCGCAAAATGGCAACGTTACCGGGTGGAATGAAGAACAGCAATGGGTCGATGAGATACGCAATTATCGCGGCCAGCCGATTCAATTTGCATTACGAAATCGCATGAACGGCGACACTGAACTTCGTTACGAGTTGCCGACGACCTCGTTCGACTTCAACACGATTGAAGCGAAATTCGCCGTCCCGGCGTCTGGGCAGACCGACTATCCCTACGTGGCGACGATCCATCACGGCACCAATGCCAAACAAAACCGAGTCAAACTGATTCCTGCAAAGTAGTAACCATGAGATCATTTTACATAATCACAATTGTTTCCATTGCGACCCTGCTTGCGGGGTTCACAAATCCAGCAAACGCCAAGAATATCGATTTGGTTACTTTGCCGAATCGCGAGTCGGTGGAACTTACGATCTACAACTCGGAAGACCTGACACTCGCCAAAGAGATGCGTTTCATCACGCTGAAGAAAGGGCTAAACCAATTGCAGTTCTCCTGGGCTGGCACTCTGATCGATCCCACTAGCGTTCGCATCAAGCCACTCGAACACGGAGACGAAATCGACGTACTCGACACGATCTTTCCCGGTCAGAAACCCAACCATTTGATCTGGAATATCCGCTCCGACATCGAAGGACAGGTCCCGGTCGTCGTCAGCTATTTTACAAGTGGCTTGACCTGGCAGATGGATTATGTCGCGATCGCCAATGCCGCTGAAACAACGCTACAGTTTCGCGGCTATGTAAGAGTGTTCAACAATTCAGGCGAGGAGTACGAAAACGCGGAAATCCGCATGATCGTGGGCAAGATTAACTTGGTCGAAAAGATTGCTCAACTCGCCGCTCAACAAGGTATCGCCGATCCCAATGGAGCCAGCACCATCCTTCAATCGGAACTCAAACGCGTAACGGTACTTCACGCGTTCAGCAAAGCGGGTGGATTTGGGGGCGGCGGTGGCATGGCCGGGCGGCCGGCCGCGGCCAAAGAGATTGTCAAAGAGGGGTTGAGCGAATACTTCATGTTCAGCGTCGAAGGATCGGAAACGATCCGCAATGGTTGGTCCAAGAGGATGAAGGCGGTCGACGCAAACGACGTCAAATTCGACATCGTCTATCGCATGCGAGACTATCAATACGGCCCTCGCCCCGTTCGCTTTTTCAACTGGCAGAACGATGAAGAGCACAAGCTTGGCGACAGCCCGCTTCCCAACGGGCTCGTGCGTGTTTTCCGCGAAAATGGAACAGGCGGCCTGAGCTATCTCGGCCAGCAATCGCTCGAATACGTTCCTGTACAAGCCAAAATCGAAGTCGACCTCGGACACGATGACCTGGTCGTATACCAACGCCGGCAGTCGGAAACGAAGCGGTCGGATTTTCAATTCCATCCGAGGGCGAAAACGGTAACGGGTTGGAATGAAACGCGACAAACAATCGAATCCGTTCGCAATTACCGCGACAAAGCGATTCACTTTGAACTGCGATTGCAAATGGGTGGCGATGTCGAACTAAAATCGCAGCAAGACGTCACTTCGTTCGATTTCAATACCGTCGAAGCCAAATTCAGCGTCCCCGCCGGACAAGAGCACGACTTCAACCACTCGGTCACGTTACGAAACGGCAGTAACGCCAAACAAAATCGAGTGCAGATAATTCCCGCGCAATAGACGCGAAGGACCATCATGAAAACCAGCCTACTTCGAGATACCGTTTTCTGCTCCCTCCTGCTATGGGTTTGGGCTGCATCCGGTCTCGCAAAAAACATCGACTTGGTGACGCTACCCGGTCGTGAGAAAGTGCAACTCACGATCTACAACAGCGAAGATCTTACGTTGGTCACTGAGTCGCGATTTGTCACTTTGAAAACTGGGGCAAACAAGCTGCAGTTCTCCTGGGCTGGCACACTTATCGATCCCACTAGCGTTCGTATTCGCCCACTCGCTCACCAAGATGAAATCGAAGTCGTCGACACAGTTTTCTCAGGCCAGAAGGCCAACTCGCTGATTTGGAATATCGACAGCGATATCGAAGGCCAAGTTCTTCTCGAGGTCAGTTACTTTACGAGCGGACTTACTTGGCAGATGGACTACGTCGCGATCGCCAATCCCCAAGAGACGGAAATGGACTTTCGAGGCTACGTCCGCGTGTTTAACCAATCCGGTGAAGAATACGAAGACGCCGAAATCCGCTTGATTGTTGGGAAGATCAATCTCGTCGAAAAAATCGCCGCACTCGCCAATCAGCTCGGAATCGAATCCAAACAGCTAATGTTGGAAGGCCGAAGTCGTGAAGCCCGCAAGGGCGTCGTCATGAAAAATCTACGAGGAATGATCGGAAAAGACGCCCTCGCCAGCGGACGCAAGAAAGAGATCGTCAAAGAGGGCTTAAGCGAATACTTTGTCTTTGCCATCTCGGGCACCGAAACAATCCCCAACGGCTGGTCGAAACGGATGGAGTCGGTGAACTCCCAGAACACCAAATTCGACATCGTGTACAGAATGCGTGCCCACCAATATGGCCCCCGCCCTGTTCGCTTCTTCATCTGGAATAATGACGAAGATCATGAACTCGGCGAAAGCCCGCTGCCAAATGGACTCGTGCGACTCTTCCGCAAGAATGACACCGACGGTCTCAGCTACCTCGGACAACAGCAGCTTAACTATGTGCCTGTACAAGCGCCGATCGAAGTCAATCTCGGGCCGGACGATTTCGTCATCTACGAGCGGCGACGAGCAGGGTCGACGCGAAGTGATTTTGCATTCCACCCGAACACGAAAAACGTAAACGGGTGGAACGAAACTCAGACCCGAGTCGACTCTGTCCGCAACTATCGCGACAAGCCAATTCAAGTTGAACTTCATTTGCAGACCGCTGGCGACGTGCAGCACACGACGACCCAAGCAACGACCTCGTTCGACTTCAACACGGTCGAAACTAAATTTGCCGTCCCATCACTGGGCAGCAAAGATTACGCCT
>JBLHLE010000342.1:0-7128 GCA_047620805.1 Pirellulaceae bacterium | reverse complement strand
GGTCGGACGTTTGAGTTTTGATTGGACTGGTAAAGCGAATTCGAAACCGCTGGATTTTGCCGCGCTGGATTTTGCCGCGCTGGATTTTGCCGCGCTGGATTTTGTAGAGCTGGATTTTGCAGGATTTGCGGTGCAGAGTTCAAAGGCGCAGAGTTCAAAGGCGCAGAGTTCAAAGGCGCAGAGTTCAAAGGCGCAGAGTTCAAAGGTGCAGAGTTTGGCACGAAGGAGTTATTGGGATTGCCGTTCTGCAAATTCAGTGGCGCACCTTGCTTTTGCAAAACTCCGCTGCCACTTTGAATTTGATAGCCGCCGTTGCCAACCTGGGGCGCTCCCCCATTATTGATCGAGCTGTCGTAGCTAGGCAGAGGTGCGGGGGCATTGTCGGAATTGCTACCGACGATTGGAGCTTGAGCGAGGAGCATCCAGGCGAGGATATGTGCGGTTGTTGACATCCATGCGTCTCCGAACAGGGCGATTAGTGCTGGCATATGTCGCATAACCTTACATTTTCGGGCTTTTGCGTCAATGGAAGTTCTTTTCTGTCGGCAGGAGGATCGCACCTGCATTGCAGCTGATAAATCGCAGAAATGCGTGGATTTTCGGGCGACATACAGTGCCTCTGGGGCAGTTTCGTCGCCGCAATGCAATTAAATAGTGTCTATTGCTTGTCGGCAGGGTTAAATTGGAGGGAACTTACTCAATTTGGGACTATCTAGATGGGACTATCTAGCCCGGATTATTCATGAGTAGAACTTAGCTCATTGCAAGTCGTTTGTGGACATGAGTTTGTCGCCAACTTTCCCAAAACACGGCGCAATAGTAACCCGACGCGTAAGCGAGGAAACTCGCCGGATTTCCTCGCTTACGCGTCGGGTTACGAATAATCCGGGCTAGTCCAGGCCAAGAAGTGACCATCGCTGCAAATTGAGTGTTGGAGGTAACTCACGTAAAAGAAACGCAGTCTACGCGGAGCGCAACATGCAACAAGATGTTCGGAAACACGATCCTCGCTGTCAGGTGGTGCCCGTCGAAGACAAGCAAGTGGTATTTCAGATCGACGGCCGCGAATGCCTGCGATGGCACGGCGGTGCTTCGGCTCCGCGGCCATTTTTCTATCCGATTCACGGACCATCTGGTGCGACCTTAACGCGAATGGGACATCCAGGTGCAGCGAACCACGATCATCATCGCTCGGTATGGTACGCCCATCACGACGTCAGCGGCGTCGACTTCTGGTCGGACAACACGGAATCTCGAATCCGCCAGCGCGGTTGGTATGCGTTACAAGATGGCGGGGACGAGGCCGTGATGGGAGTGGAGTTGCATTGGTTGGACGGCCACGACGCGAATCCTCTTTTGAAGCAGGAAATGATTGCCGCCCTTCGTCCGCTGGCTGAAAACGAGTATACGCTCGAGCTGCAGGCGACCTTCACTCCGACGTCTGCAACGCTGCAATTCAATAAAACAAACTTTGGGTTCTTGGCGGTTCGCGTGGCCAAGAGCATATCGACATATTTTGGCGGAGGACACATCGTCAATAGTTCAGGCCGGATCGGGGAAGCCGAGATCTTTGGTCACCCGGCCGGTTGGATGGACTATTCGGGACCGGTTTCGGTCGGTAGCAGGCAGCAGCGGCGGGAAGTGGTGGAGGGAATTACGTATTTCGACCATGCGGAGAACTTTAGCTATCCGTCGAAATGGCACGTTCGCGAAGATGGCTGGATGGGCGCGTCGAATTGTCGAGACGGCGATGTCACCACTTCCAAAGACAAGCCGCTCCAGATTAGACATCTCTTGCATATCCATTCCGGAACCGTGCAGCGGGAAGTTGCGGGCGCTCTCGCCGTCGACTTCAACCAACGTCCCCCGTTCGTCGTGCGAAAGGGCACGAAGAAGCACCATCAACACGAAATTGTGCGAGCCTGACGCGTTGTGCGATTGAGATCCGTGTGCGATTGAGATCCGTGTTCGGTCCCGATTCGTGTTCGGTCCCGATTCGTGTTCGGTCCCGATTCGTGTTCGGTCCCGATTCGTGTTGCGAGTTTTCGCCTCATGTTCATTTCTGCCGTTTATTGGCAGGATCCCTACTGCATGCCGTAGAATGTGAGCTAACTCACATGAACACTCACACTATTCTTTTGACACGGCCAGTTTGGAGGCAAGCGAGAAATGAAGATTGGATTTTCAACACGGATGAAGCTGATCACGGTAATCGCGGTATTATGCACGTTTTTGGTGGGTCCGATCGCGGTCAGCCACGGCCAGAACGAACGACGAGGTGAATTTGTTCAAGGTCTGCTGAAGACTTTTCTCGAATCGCAGCTCGAGAAAAACGATCATCAGCGTGACAACCACCCGCGACATCCCAAACCACCGGCTAACGCGGATCTGGTGAAGTTTCGCAGCTCGTCGAAGGAATTGCGCGACAACACCGGGAGATTGTTCAACGCTCTCCAGCAGGAGGCCCCGAACACGCCAGCATTGCGACATCACATGCACTCGATGATGGATGTTCATGCCGCTGCGGATGTCCTTTACCGCCAAGGTGCGCAGGCCAACCAGGCCAGTCAATTGCAGAAAGATCTTGCCACCTTCGACAAGAAATGGCGAGTGCTTTCTTATCGCCTGCAAGAGGAGTCGCGAATTCCTCCGGGTTTACAGCAATTGGTCGGCGCCATTGATGGACAGTGCGCATCACTTTGCAAAATGGTAGGAATCCAACCGCAAATCAACCGAGCGGAGCTGGCTCGCGCGGCGGATACGCTCTCGACCGAACTCCGGCATCTAGTCGAGACGATTGATTTGGAACTCGGTCGCACTCAACAATGTCGCGATCTTACGATCCAAGGTCAGCGAAATGTCCAACTCGCTCGCTTGCTTTCGATTGCGATTAACACTCGACCGGATAACGAATCGATTGTCCGCTCCTTTCAACAATGGCATTCAGATTGGTTGCGATTCGCGGCCGCTCTTTACACGCTCAGTAATCGACATCTCGAACGCGACCTGCAGCACGTGGACGAAGAGGTTCGCGAGCTGCACGCGCTGTTGTGGTTGCCACTTCCCGTCGACTACCGACAGTTGTCGCACTTGAATGGCTTGCTGATGAAGGACATCGATCAGCTTTTCGACTCCGTCAGCCTCAACACGCTGCTCAGTTTGCGTACATCTCAGAATGTGTTAACGACGTCTAGTGAGTTCTACGGTTTGTGCGAACACTTTACGCTCGTCATCGAAGACGAGGAGCCGATGGACCACATGGTTCGCGACTTCCGCGACTTGGAGCGATCGTGGCCTCAGCTCTCGGGATGTTTTAAGACGAGCCGGGATCCATTGATCGTGGGGGCGATCAGGTCTATCGACCAGACGTTCGTCAGTTTGCGTGACGCCTTGCGAATTCGACCCGACAACAACGCCGACTTGGCGTTGCAAGTTACCGCATCGTTGGACGTTCTGGGAGAGCAGCTCAATCAAGAGTTGAACCGTCGTATTTTTCGCAGCAGTCGCTATCCGGAGGAATTTGTCAGAGGCATCAATTCGGGATTGGCGACCTTCAAGGCTCAGATGGAAGGTATCGAGCATGCTTTGGCTCAGAACGCCACCCTGCCCTCGCTTCGCAACGCTTGCCGCGATTCGTTGAGAACTTGGACGAAGATTAATACGGACTACGTTGCACGCCTGCCCCAACAACATCGAGCGATGGTGGTGCCATATACGTCTGAAATAACCAACCAGCTAGTCCAGCTCGAGACGTTAGTTGCTGAATAAGAAGTTAGCTAATTGGTGGCCGGGAGTTTAAGATTCACGACAGAGGACTCGGAGTAGCACAGAGGAAAACACTAAAACTTTGCCGGAAGGCACTCGGGTTGATTGGTTTTCCGGATCAATCGCGACGTGTTTTTCTATACGTTTTGGTAAGGATGCAATGCTGTTGTCGACGCCTTGGGAGCGCAGGCACAATGTCGCTGGCAACAGGATTTTTCCTCTGTGTGACTCCGATGTCCTCTGTCGTATTTTCTTGGTTCGCCGGCGCCGCTGCGGCAATTCAACTGCCAAGTCTGTTTTGCCCAAAGGCATTTTCGCCACTTCAATCCGCGACGCCTATATCGTTATCCACGGATATCTCCCAGCCCCGTGAAGTCTTGAGCGTTTAACGCGGGAATGACAGGGTAAGTATCGCCGCTCTCTAGTTTACGGGCTTTGCTCGCGTACAGGTGAATGCGGCCAAATCCGCATCGGTGTCAGCAAAGATTAACGCGGCATTTCACTGGGAAGGGTTATAGGGGTGTTAGGGTGGGGAAACACAAAAACCGTGAGGCCTGCGAATACGTCTGAGTCGACCAGTACGCTATTTCCACGGAGAGGCTGACAGTTTTTTGGGGACAGCGGTATTTCAAGGGGTTCTCCCTCGAGAATTACTCGTAGTCTCTGCGATGAAAAACTCCTGAAATTCCATTTCTGATATATTGATAAGGTGGTTTGTGTCGTCTATATTAACCTACCTACCTCGTTTAACGACCTACCTGCCTCGTTTAACGACCTACCTGCCTCGTTTAACGACCTACCTGCCTCGTTTAACGACCTACCTGCCTCGTTTAACGACCTACCTGCCTCGTTTAACGACCTACCTGCCTCAGATAGCTACCTAAACTAGTTACTTCCATTGGGCAATTCTAGCGACGTGAAATGTCGGGACATTGGACATGAATTACGGGTTTGCGAGTTGGCCGTCGCCGAGATGTTCGGCCTGCAATATCGTTTTCACTCGGTTCTGGAACTAATATCGTCTCGGTTTGCGCTTGTCATTTCCCCTTGCCAGCGAATGCGTCGAACAGAAATCCGTTTATTTTTGACCTCTGTCTGCAATTCTCCGAACACAACCGAGTTGCCGTCGATTGATGACGGCCGGCTCTAGATTTATTGAAAAAGAAAGACGCTCCGATATGTTCCGTAAATTAGTTGATCGCTTGTTGAAGAGAGAGAAAAGCAGTAGTCGTCGCGAGCTGACTCGCAGCCGTCGTCGTGATGCTTTCTTGGAGTCGCTTCAATCGCGTATCGCCACCGAGGTCGCTAGTTGGACCAACGCGTTTCGGAACATTGTCAAAAACGAAGGCCGCCGCCGCCCCGCATCGTTGCAGAGTAGTCTGCTGCAGTCGCTGCAACTCGAGGCGTTGGAAGCTCGCTTATTGCTGGCTAGCGACGTGGTGTTCACGGCCAGCCCGGACGCGGTGAACCATACGCTGTCGTTGGACAGTAGTGGCAATGTGCAGATCACAGAGGACGGCGTAGTCGTCCTATCGGAAGTTTTATCTGAGATCGATGAGTTGTTGATCACCGGTAATGATAATGACAACACGCTGCTCGTCGATTTTGTGCATGGAAATCCGATTCCAGCGGGCGGTTTGACCTACGATGGCGTAAATCGCGGTACGGATTTTGACGTACTAGATTTTGCCAACGCTGAAGTGGACGCGATCAACGGCGACTTTGTGAACTTGCACGACGGCAGCATTGAATTGGTATTTGGAGACGGCAGCCAGTCGATGGTGCAGTATCTCAATATCGAGCCGATCACCTCGACCATCAATGCCACAAACGTCACCCTCAGCTACGGTGGTAGCAGCGAGACGATTACGGTTACGCAATCAGCGGGCAATACGACGGTCTCATCCACTGCCGGCGAAAGTTCCACCTTTGTCACCCCCAGCGATACGTTGACGATCAACGCTGGCGGCGGCAACGACATAATTCGGTTGGGATCGGGGCCCAGCCTGCTTGTTGGCTATGTCGCGAACATTGTCGTAAACGGCGATGCGGGAGCGGACAAGGTCGAGATTTTCCCCACGCTCACCTTGGACTTCAACAAGGACCTTTCCATCCACGCGGAGACAATCGACCTGCGATCTCCCACTATCATCGCCGACGATATCCTCTTCGATGGCAATGTTGTGCTCGACAATCCCGGCAGCATAAACGTCGACAACAACCTTATTTTTACCGGCACGGTTAACGCCAGTCCAACGGGCGGGTTGAACATCAACACAGCGTTGGGGAAAGTCGAGTTCCAAGGTGCCCTGGGTAACAATACTCCGTTGTCGGGCGTGGTGATCAACAACGCATCCGACGTGATTTTTTCGGACGTGAGTGTTGTGCCTGGAGGGGAAGTAACCGTGGTGTCCAGTACGGGTACCGTGACGGTTGGCGGTGACATCGTCGTGACCGATAATGGGGGAGCCAGTGGAACGGTCAGCCTGTCGACGAATCGGAATATCGTTTTGGCATCGGGCGCCAGCATCACAACAGTCAACGGCGACATAGCGCTGAACGCGGCTGGAACAATCGGTGGAACATTTGACGGCATTTCGCTCGACAACGCGATCATTTCTACGTCGGGCGCCGGAAGTATTTCGGTGATCGGACGGGCAGGTGCAGGCGGTGGTGTCGGCGTGAAAATTGATGGCAATTCCAGCGTGACCGCCACTGGTAGCGGCGAAGTTACGATCGACGGAATTGGAGGCGCCGCGGGCACCCAAAACGCCGGAGTTCAACTAACTAGCGGGACCAATGTCGTCAGCACCGTAGGCGGCGATCTCACCGTTACCGGAACCGGTGGTGCGGGCGGAACTGGAGGCCAGCAGGGCGTGATCATGCAGGGCCCCTCCGTCATGCGGACGACCAATGGCACGTTGGAGATTACGGGAACGGCGACGTCGGCCAACAACGAGGGGGTCGTGATCACCACGTTGGATGTTCTTGGTTCGGGAAACGTGATCGTCAACTCCATCGGCACAACGCTAAAAATTTCAGGAACAATTGGTGGTCCCACAGCCACGGGTAACGTGACACTCAACACCGACGCGATCGACCTGACCGGCGGGATAAATTCCAGCGGCAACCTGTTGATCAAGCCGCAGACTCCAACGACATCCATCGGCATCGGCGGTGGCGGCGGCACGCTCAATCTGGATGATGCCGAGCTCGCTCTGCTTGACAACCGACTCAATTCAATCACGATTGGCGATGAAACTAACGGCACGGGGACGGTCTCCATCAGCGACACGTCGTTTGCAAATCCCGTCGCGATCGCTGGCGGTGACATTAATGTCACCGGTGCGTTGACGAATCAAG
>JBLHLE010000341.1:0-7136 GCA_047620805.1 Pirellulaceae bacterium | reverse complement strand
CCCGAATATCCGTACAAGGAGGGCAGAGGTTTTGCGATGGAGCCGGGATTGGACCATCCGTATCTGCTACCGTCCGCCGGAGACGCGCGACCTGTTTGGAAAATTGACGATTTGGTGCGAGCGGCTGAGCAGGCGAAGCACGGTCGGATTGCAATTCTTCAATTCCACGGCGCGCCTGATCTGGCTCACCCCTGGGTCAGTTCTTCTGCGGCGAACTTCGACGCTTACATGAAGTATTTGGCCGTCAATAAATACACAGTTATTGCCCTTCGAGATTTGGCCAAATACGTCGACCCAAACATCGCGCCGATTTCTTTTGAGGACGTGATTAACGATCGCAAGGATTCGTTGCAGCGAAAACAATCACGCTCCAATTTTCGGACACCCGCAGGTGAGAAAGAACTTAACTATTGGCTGGCCAATATGCGGGCCCACGATTTTACCGTTTGGGAAATGTCGGCGGCGACAGGTGTGAATGCAACTTTGCTGCGCGAAAATCTAGACTCGTTGCCAGGCCAGCGAGACGCGCTACTTTCACGGCAGGCATCCGACTTAAAGTTGCTCCCTTATCCAGGCGGTCGGCATCCCCGAATTGGTTTCATTGACGGAGCCTTTCGGCCACAACGCGAAACCAAAGTCAGTGTCTTTGCACCGTGGAAAAACGGTGGATATGTCGTAGTCGATACACCCGAAGCGATTTGGTGGAACCAGACTGGGCAACGTGAATTGCTTTACTTGGCTCACACCGACGTACCGACCATCTGGGATAAGAAGCAAATCAAGTTAGAGCCGCTGGAGTGGAAACGGCACCAAGACGGTTCTTTGAGCGTGCGACGCGACCTGCCAAATGGAGTGTCATTTGGGGCGGATGTGAAAGTTGCGACCGGCGGTGTGAAGATGGAATTGTGGCTTACCAACGGTACCAAGCTCCCAATTACCGGGCTGCGCGTTCAGAACTGCGTAATGCTTAAGAACGCTCCTGGTTTTATGGAGTTGACCACCGAAAACAAACGATTCGCATCGCCATTCGCAGCATGTCATGACGAAGCGGGCGCGCGGTGGATTATCACTGGCTGGCAGAATTGCGAGCGACCATGGGGCAATCAGCACTGCCCATGTCTGCACGCGGACCCGCAGTTTCCCGACTGCGCAGCTGGAGAGACCAAACGTCTGCTGGGCTGGCTTTCATTTTACGTCGGGAAGGATATTGATGCGGAGTTTGCACGTCTGCTGAAGGCATCGGTTCTGGGTAAATCAAATTTGGTTGCCGACTAGTCGTAACTTCAAAAATTGTCGGCGATGTCAACGCTACTTGGCTGCTTGTGGCGATTTGATGTCGAAGGCCAAAATGTGAGCTTTCAGCCCTATAAAGCGAAACAGTACGAATGCTGTACTCTTGCCTCCATTCACAAATTCCGTCTCGAATTCGACGACTAGGCTGTGTCCGTTTGTGTCGTCAAATTTTTCGCTACTGTATTTCAGCGATTTCAATGCGCCGTGTGCCGCGGTGAAATTCCCAAACCCCTTTTGGAATTTCTCGAGGGAGGTTTGTTGTAGCAGCGCTGGGTGCATCATTTCGAATGCGTCAGCAGGCTGTGGACCCGTGAGTGCAGTTAGAAACCCGCTGGCTTTGTCTTTGTAGAAAGGGTCGTCCTTGGGCCCTTTGAACCAGCCGTCCTCGAGCAATTCGGAATTCAGTTTGAAGGCTGCAATCTCTCTGTTGTAACACTGGAACTGCGCGTTGGCCGAGCCTTTTTCGAAAGTCAGGGCTCCCTTGCCTGTGCGGAACTTGATTCCGTTGTTGTAAGCAACTTTGTATTCAAATTCGTTGTTGGCAGACTTGTACTCGCCTAACACTTCATGGATTGCATTGACCCAGGCATGAAAGACTGGCGGATCGATTTCTTTCTGAAGTTTCGTGTGGAGTTCGGCGAGGGCAGCGTTGTGGTCATTCCGTCCGACTGCCGTAAAAAACGCCACCGCTTCGTCGTGCTTCTCGTCGTCGAATTCTGCTTCTGCGGCGAGATTGAACGAGGTTAGATAACCTCGCAAGTTGGTGAATTGGAAGCCGACTGTTCCAAACTGCTTTACATTTTCAAAGTCGAGCTCAAGGAAGATCGTGAGCTTGTAAGTCTTATCGATCTCGACTTCGACCCGCTCGATCTTGGCTGCCTTCAAGCGTCCCACTTTCTGGTCGACGAGGCGACGGACACCTTTGAGTTGCTCCAGGCTCATTTGCTTTTGCAGTGACTCGTGCATCAGGCCGAAAGCGGCATCGACGTCACCATTTGCAAGCTCTTTGACAAAACTAATTGCCCGCTCTTCGTAGAGCTTTGTGGTGCTCGGTCGATGTGACCAAGTCTTGCCAATCGTGCGAGGATGGACATTGAACTTAACTAGTTTTCCGTCCCGATACGTAAATTCCGCATCGACTTTGTCGTTCTCAAAAAGAAACATTCCACGGGCTTCCTGGATTTTCTTGCCGTCGACATAGTTGACCGAGGTTTTGAAGTCGGTCCAGCTTAGACCCTTGTAGTCGCCCAGGTCTTTTTTTAGGACAGCAACCCAGGCATCGACGACGGGGTCGTCGAGTTTCTCCCGCAGTTCGGGGTCGAGTAGGTCTAGAACGAACTTCGTGTTGCCCGTTTCAATCGCTCGGAAGAATTTGTCCTGCGGTTTGGCTTTTTCAATCTGAGCGGCACTGGGTTTTACTGCGGACTTTTGTGCTGCAACGGGCTCGTCTTGGGCTGAAGCAACGCCGTCAAGTATTGTGAGCAAGACTGCGACGATCGTGAGTCGACAACAAAGCACTTTATTTCTCCTGTCTCGGAATTTGGCTCGAAATACCGTTATTGGCGAACGTGAAGAAATATACCATACGGATACAGTCTAAGTAGAGCCCGAATTTGGACGTAGAGTCCGTATTTCTAGTCCAGTTTTACCTCGACGTTTTTGATGTTTCCTTGGAAGGGAAACGGTATTTCGTATTCGCCAACAGCGCCGTTGAGGTCTTGCCCAACTTGCAAGCCGTCGATTGGCAGGTCAATAAGCAGCTTCTGGTTCGCTTCTTCGACGAGTAACTTGTCGTTGCGATAAAGTTGTACTTTGCCATTGGCGGAGAGCTTCGCCTGCAATCGACATTCATCAGTCAGGTCGGGCACTTTGGTGGAGACGACGGACAGTTTGTTGGCAATTCGCGTGGCGAACTTTAGCTGGTTATCTTGGACATACAAAGCGTAGCCGTGAGCCGTTCCGCCTTGTGCTACGATGACTCCGTTAGGTTTTTCCGCATGGAGTGTTGCAGTTATCGTGAAGGGGCGGTTATTGACGTTTGGAGATTTTTCTTGGGGAAGGTCCACTCCATTTTTTAGGGAGAATAGTTTTTTTTGGGAACTTTCTTTTTTGGGCGGGGTTCGAGGGTTGAGCGGAAGAACATTGGCTCGCTCGGCATAGGCCTGCCACATCTTCGCGAGTTGCGCTGCTTTGTCGGGTTGCTCCGATAGCAAGTTGCGAAGTTCGCTACGGTCGTCGGCGACGTTATATAACTCCCATGGGCCGTTCGCGCCTTTGGCTACTAGCTTCCAGTTGTCGACACGGATAGCTCGGTTGCCCTCGTGTTCCCAATAGATCGCTTCTCGTTGGATCTCGTCGCCATTGAATGCCGGGTTGAGGCTGCGTCCTTCCAGTGGCTTGATTTCCTTGTCGGCGAATTTCGTTGGATACTTGGAACCGGATATGTCGACGCAAGTCGCCATCAAGTCGACCAGATGTCCCGGCTGATGTTCGAGTTCGCCTCGTCGTTTGATTCCGGAAGGCCAATGAGCAATCAGCGGCGTCGAGATTCCTCCCTCGTGTACCCAGTGTTTGTATTCGCGAAATGGTGTATTGGAGGTGTTCGCCCATGCCTTGCCATAAGCGATGTAGGTGCCGTCGGGGCCCGGCATCGCACCGGGGCCCTGGATTGTCGGAAAGCCACTTCGAGTAGACGCTGGAATCATTGCCGGTTGAAGTTCGTCGACTTTCATGACAGGCAAGGTAGGTTCTTTCGTCGGCTCTGTCCACTTACCTCGCGCGCGTCGCCCGAGAGATTCCGCGCAGCCGCCGTTGTCTTGTAGGAAGAGTATTAGTGTGTTGTCCAGTTTCTTTGTGCTCTCAAGTGCTCCGACAATTCGACCGATTCCCTGGTCCATGTTGTCGACCATCGCGGCGTACACTTCCATGCAGCGGATTTCCCATTCGCGATTGGCCACTTGCTCCCAGTCGCCAACGGTTTCCGAAAACTTGCAGTCGCTGTTAATGAGTCCGATTTTTTGCATCCGTTCGTATCGGGCTCGCCGAATTTTATCGTAACCAACGTCGTACTGTCCTTTGTATTTTTCGACATCCTTGGCTAAGGCGTGCATCGGCCAGTGAGCTGCTGTGTAGGCGACGTACATGAAAAAGGGAGCGTCGCCACTTTCATCCTCGTGTTGTTCGATGTAGCGAACTGCGTTGTCGCTGATGGCGTCCGTGTAGTAGTACTGGCCAGCGGGTTGATACTCCTTGTCATTTTGTGGAGTGATCTGCGTATTCTGGCGCGTCAGCGTCGTCGGATCGTAGAAGCTGCCAGCGCCGAGAATCGTTCCATAAAACTTCTCGAAACCCCGCTGCAGAGGCCAGTTGTGTTTGGGACCGTCTGGCGAGAGATGCTTAGTCACGTGCCACTTGCCAGACATGTAAGTCGAATAGCCGGACTGCCCGAGTACTTCGGCGATCGTAACGCAACTGCGGTTCAGGTCGCCTCGGTAGCCGGCGTAGCCTCGGTCGTTGGTCATGTGTCCAATGCCCGTTTGATGTGGGTAAAGTCCGGTTAACAGACTGGCTCTAGTCGGGCAGCAGCGGGCGGTGTTATAGAACTGAGTAAACCGAACGCCATTGTCGGCCAAGCGATTTAAGTTGGGCGTCTTAATCTCTCCGCCATAACATTCGATGTCAGAGTAGCCCATGTCGTCAGCCATGATGACGATGATGTTGGGCCGAACGCGATCTGCTGCACTCGCATGACCGACTAAGGTCCCGGCAAGGGTGAAGGTCCCGGCAAGGGTGAAGATCGCGGCAAGGGTGAAGGTCCCGGGGAGGGTGAAGGTCCCGGCAAGGGTGAAGATCGCGGGGAGATTGGAGCGGAGCATAATTCGCCTCGAGAATGTTGGAAATCGTTTTCGCTATTTTAACTCCCCGAGCGACAGCTTGCAGCGATGCGATAAATGTGTCGTTTTCCTGTCAAACTTTTTCGCAACTCTCGACGTAGTAAGGCCAGCGGGAAGCGACTAGTCGAATCGCGGGATGTATTTTTTGGCACATTTTTCGGAATTCCACGTGAATTGACCAAACGTGTCACGAGACTGGCGATATCAACTAGGGGCCAAGATCGGCCCTACAAGTATTCTGGACGGTTCTCAAATTCAGCTCTGAATTCTGAACCTCATTTATAATTTGCTTCACCCCATTCAGGAGGAATAGCCATGAACAGTTACTTCGTGGAATCTGGCCCGCTACGTGCAACGGTAACCGCCGAAGACGCTTTTGAAGCCGCGATGGACGCCGTGCGATGGTGGGCAGAATCGACTACCGATAGTTCGCGTATTTCGTATCAGAATGACCTGGACGATGAGGTATTTGTTCGACCCTCGTCGGCAAACTGGCGAAAATGTGAACGCTTCCTGACGGTCGAAGTTATTGCGTTTGTCAATCGCGAGCCGACGGAAGAAGCGTGGGAGGCTCTCCTCCGCGAATTGGTATCTGACAACTAGCCAGTATCTGAAAATCAGCCAGTATCTGAAAATCAGCCAGTATCTGAAAATCAGCCAGTATCTGAAAATCAGCCCCAGCGCGGCACGACTCCTTCTTATCTTTGACCCCTCACTCATTCTTATCTCGAGGTCTAGCGATGCCTAAATACTATGTAGAATCCGGCCAGTTTCAGCTCGCAGTTCACGCCCATAACCCAAGCGGTGCAGCGTTGTGGGCAATCCATCGTGCAATGTCGTTTTCGTTGCCCTTCCTCGACGAGCCCGATGGCGATTCCTCGTGGGTTGCGTTCTCCCCACGTCTGGAAGAGACAATCACCGTGAATGAGCAAGGCTTCGACCGCAATGACGGCGAGGCATTCGAGACGTTGTCAATGCTGGCACAGTGGAGTCAACTCTTGGTCGCGCTGGGAAATCTCGAACGAGAATCCGTCGTCTTGCGAGATCTGACCGTTTAGAAAAACATCCCGTTTAGAAAAACATCACGCAACTACGCGGAAACAAGTGTAGCGGCGTTGCGGTAGTCATGTCTTGAAATCTAGTTTCGAATCGCCTACTCTGTGGGCGTTAAAATCTGTCGGCCTCTCGGCGACAGAACTACGCTCGAAGCTCAGTTGAGCCTCACTGCAATTCGATACCAATTCAACGACGACCAATTCAACGACGACCAATACGATGACGAACGATTCAGAAAGCAAAGCACTCAAGCATTGGTTTGATAAAGCTGCCGCCCATAAACTCGCCGCCCAACTTGCCAATGCTTTGCCAAGTTTTGAGCGGGCGAAATATGTTCGGCTCGCGACTTGCGGGTTAGATAAATTGGAGTTTAGCGCTAGAGTGCAGCAGTTTGCGGACGCGATGCGGCCTACCCTGCCGCAGTCTGTACCCGTTGCTCTCGACACCTTGACGAGAAGTTTGCCCGACTCACTTCCCGATTGCGAGACAGTTACTGATGGCTGGCTGCAATGGCCAATCGGGCAATTCATCGCCGACAATGGTCTAGACCATTTTGATGAATCAATGCTTGCTATGATCGAATTGACGAAGCGATTGACTTCCGAGTTTGCGGTTCGTCCATTCGTCGAAAGATTTCCCGAACGAACTATTCGTCGGCTGTTGGAATTGACGAGTGACCCGAATCCGCACGTGCGAAGATGGTGCTCCGAAGCCGTGCGACCGCGCCTGCCATGGGGCAAGAAACTGAGGGCACTAGTGCGGGACCCCGCCCCGATTTTCCCGATTTTGGAGAAACTGAAAGACGATCCCGAGCTATACGTCCGGCGGTCGGTCGCAAATAATCTGAATGATATTGCCAAGGATCATCCGGAAACAGTTGTTCAGAAGTGCAAA
>JBLHLE010000340.1:0-7150 GCA_047620805.1 Pirellulaceae bacterium | reverse complement strand
AATTGCTCGCCAGCATGACTCGCGCCACGCCCGAAATCGCTCCCTACCCCTATAGCACGAGGGAACCAAACGTAGGCATGATGCCGTGGGAGGATGTCTCGATTCAACTTATCGATACGCCACCCATCACAGCTGACATCATGGACCCGAACACGCAAGGACTCATTCGCGGTAGCGATCTCGTGCTACTGGTGGCGGACCTCGGCGCGGACGAGGGAATTGACCAATTGCAAGAACTCCTCGCTCGACTCGCCAATACTAAGACGAGCCTGGCGACCGAAACGTACTTATCCCCAACGGACGTAGGCTGCTCCTTCACTAAGACCTTCTTCGTCGCCAATAAATGTGACCTACCAGATTCGATTGACCGTTTGGCGTTGTTGCATGAGTATTGTGAAATAGAATTCGACGAGTTCATTGTGTCGGCTCAGCAGCAGGTCAATCTCGATTCGCTCCGCGCGGCGATATTTGGCGGTCTGGATGTCGTGCGGGTTTACACCAAACTGCCGAACGAAAAAGAACCGGACTACGAAAAACCGTTCACCTTGAAACGAGGTGGAACTCTACAGGATGTCGCAGAGCTAATCCACAAGGATATCGCCGACAACCTCAAGGGCGCGCGAGTGTGGGGCGAAACAGTTCACGACGGTGCGATGGTCCGAGCGGATTATGAACTCTCCGACAAAGATGTCGTCGAGATACATACGTAAATTTTTAATAGCTGACAGCTTTTGATGCGGAGACTTAGAATGACGAACGCGGAAATCGCCGAAACACTCGAGACCCTAGCCGACCTGCTCGAGTTTCAGGGCGCCAATTCGTTTCGAACTCGAGCGTACCGCAACGGCGCGCGTGCCATACGCAACCTCACGGAATCCGTTCAATCAATCATCGAGGATCCAACTCGAAAGATTACCGACCTCGACGGGATTGGTAAGAGTGTTGGCGAGAAATGCGCTGTGCTGGTTGAGACCGGACAGTTGCCGCAATTGCAGGAACTGTTGGAAAAAGTGCCCGCCACCGTACTCGACATGCTACGTATCCCTGGCCTCGGGCCAAAAAAAGCAGCCGTGCTGTTCAACGATCTCCACATTCAAGACCTCGAACAACTACGGGCAGCCTGCTTGGAAGAGAAGATTCGTGAGCTGAAAGGTTTTGCTGCCAAGACAGAGGAGGCGATCCTCAAAGGGATCGATGAAGCCGCATCTGCCAACCGACGAATGTTCTGGGCGGATGCAGATCAAATCGTTACGGCACTGAAGGAACACTTCGCCAAGATCGATGTCATCGACAAGCTCGAAATCGCGGGGAGCTACCGTCGCGGAAGAGAGACCGTCGGCGATCTCGACGTACTCGCCGTCTCCAAAGAAGTGGAAAAAGTCATGGACCACTTTGGCACCTATGTCGGCATAGCGGATGTCCTCGTCCGAGGTGGCACGAAAATGGCCATCCGCCTACATACAGGTCTTCAAATCGACCTACGAGTCGTCCCCGAAGAATCATTTGGTGCGGCGCTGCAGTATTTCACCGGCTCCAAAGAACACAACGTCGTGCTCCGCGGACTCGCGCGACAACATGGACTCAAGATCAATGAATACGGCGTATTCAAAATGGATGGCGAAAATGAAGAGTACATCGCCGGAGCAAGTGAAGAAGATGTATACGCCACACTCAATCTCCCAGTGTTCCCGCCCGAGTTGCGAGAAAATCGTGGGGAGTTTGACTTGGTCGAGAACAACGCGGCACTGCCCGAGCTGATTCAGCTATCGGATATCGTCGGCGACTTGCATATGCACACGACTTCGACTGACGGAGAGGGGACGATCGAAGAGATGGCAGCCGCGGCGCGTGTCCGAGGCCTGAAGTACATCGCCATTACCGATCACTCCCAACGCTGGATGGGACGCGGCATGAACTCCGAAACTCTGCTCGCCCAATGGAAAGAGATCGACGAAATAAACGCCAGAGCCGAAGATGACTTCCTAATCCTCAAAGGCATCGAGTGCGACATCCTGGAAAAGGGCGGACTCGATCTACCCGACGAAATTCTAGCGCAAGGCGATTGGGTCTTGGCCAGCATTCACTACGGCCAACAGCAACCACGCGAACAAATCAACGAACGCATGCTGGAAGCGTTGGAAAGCGCTCACGTCGACGCCATCGCTCATCCAACGGGTCGCTTGGTCAACAAACGAAAACCCTATGACCTCGATGTCGATATGCTGCTCAAGAAGGCCAAGGAACATGGCAAGATCCTGGAACTCAATGCCCACCCCGCCAGGCTCGACCTCAACGAAATCTATTCCGCAGGGGCGAGACGGCTAGGCGTCCCCATCGTTATCAACACAGATGCCCACAGCATGCGTGGTCTGGACGTTATGCGTTACGGCATCCTGCAAGCTAGGCGAGCTGGCCTGACTCCTAGCGATGTGGTCAATACGCGAGACTGGGCCTACATTGAAGCTTTGAAAGCAGAGGGGTAGCGACTACGTCGGTGCTACGAATAAGTCTCGTAGCATATTCTGCTAGGCCTGGAGGCTATAGTACGCCTGCCAACTCTTCGGGTTACTGGCAACTGAGCCTATTGCCAGCTAGACCTAGGCGGAAAACGCGTCGCGAAGTTTATCGAGATGACGGGCGGACTCCTCGCGAGGATCGCCAGCTTCTTCGTATTCCAAGACTATGTAACCTCGATAGGCGGAATCTTTCATGATTTGCGCCAGTCGAGCGTAGTCAGCGGGTACCTTTTTGCGATCGGCGCCTGAGGTGACGACTTTCACCTGCACGTTCATAGCGTACGGAGCCACTTTGGCCAAGTCGCCGTAGATGTCTTCGGTGTGGAAGTTTCCCGTATCCAGATTGACGCCGAGGTAAGGACTCTTGGTGTCTTGCACCAAAGCCAGCAAGCCCGCCGGCGTGGCGGTCGGACCACCGTGATTTTCCAGAGCGAGATAGACGCCATGTTGGCCGGCGTACTCGCAACACTCTTCTAATCCTGCCACCATCAATTTATGAGCGGCCTCTGGAGTCTGGTCCTTCTTCACGTGTCCACCGAAGACACGAATGACGGGAGCGCTGAGCATTTCGGCGTGATCGACCCAGCGCTTCACATGGGCGATCTGTTCATCTCTCAGCGCACCAGCGGGGTGCCCAAAGTCGTTGCCAACAGCTGTTCCCGAAACGTCGATCCCCATTAAGAAACAATGACGCTTTAAATCCCGCAAGAACTCTGGCGACGGTGATTTCGGGAAGTAGTAAGACGTCAACTCGGCGCCTTCCAATCCAAACTTGGCACAGTCGTCGACAAAATCCTTCAGCGTTAACTCAGGCTTTTCGCCACTCAGCAATTTGCGGTAACTATAGGCAGCCAGGCTGAACTTGAATTTCGCCACACCATTTCTTTTTACGGGCTCGGCAGCTTCAACAGAAGGCAGCGCTAACGCCGCGGCGGATGCAGCAAGACCAGTTAACAAAGTGCGTCGATCGAGATTCATATTGGAACTCCTGCGGAAAACGTCGAATTAGGTGTCGGCATTTTACCACGTGAAGACAGGCATTGCGCAACAGAAAAATCCCGAAACTTCTACGACGAAGTGGGCTCGGTTCGCCCAGTTGTGAAAATCGCCCCGACGAATGCTGGGTCGATAAAAGATAAGCAGGCAACCATGACGGCCGCATAAAACGCAACTTCGCCTGTAATGAGAATTAGGACGAACCAAACGATTGCGGAAATACCCAGAAACAAAGGTCTCGACAAACGAAACCAAATCAATATCGGGAACAGAATTTCCACAACAACCACCGAGTGGCTCAACATATTGAGGAGTTCAATACTTTCGTGGAGGAAAGTCAAATCGACCAACCGAGATTCGGTGCGAGCGATCAACCACCACATCGCGTTGCCGGCTGCCCAAGTACCACTGGTTAACTTCGCGTGCCCCATCATGAGTACAAACGCCGCAGTGTGAACTTGCAACAATCGAGTCGCAATGTTGGCAGAAACGGAGGCCTTCACCCATTCCGAACCTCGCCTGCGGCGCAGAATGTTGTCCAGCGAATAGATCGCGTCAGTCGGCGCAAAACAAAGATAGAGCAGCAGCATCGCCAAAACGGGCTCAAACATCCCCGCAATCACTGTGGCTCGATGAATGTACGACAAAACGACGACGAGCGACAACACATTGGTTATTCGGGAAAATAATCCCACAGTGTAAGCCAGGACGACCAGTAGCCCCGCAATATGGACAACCATTAGCAGCGACGGCGAATCGACTAAGTGAAGATACGACCAGCGATAAACGCTGTCCGCTCCGCCAACCGAAAACTCAGACTCGCCGGTCAAACGCCAAATCGTCTCGCTCGGCAAAATGCCGTTCGCGGCAAACCAAGTACTCAACTCAGTCGTAAAAGAACCGACAAAATAGAGTGCCAGCAGTCCAGTAAGGACCCGCAGTAAACACACAATTTGCGGGTCTCGCTTAGCAAACCAAAACCGATTCCAGCCCCCCGCAACGCCGTCGGCCAATTCGCGAAAATACGTGGCGATCTGATTCATCATTCACCCGCCTTCGCGGTCGGACGAGCCACTTGGCCAGCAGGATCTAGCTTATTGATTTCGACGTTGTCGTGCGAATCGATGACGGTCGCGGCTCGGTAAACTTCCTCGAAGAAAATCTCGTCCCAGGGGTCTTCGTTAATCCCTCTTGCCAATTCTTCGCGAGTTTGCAGGACGTGCTTCCGACAACGTATGAGACGTGGGCGACGGCCCGCGTCGAGCTCGCTCTTGGCGATCCCGCGAATCAGCAGTGCCGCCGTGTCATTGTCGCCAGCGGCAGTTAGATAGTGAATTGCGCGAGCCAGCCGTTGGTATCGTTTGTAACGCTCGCTCACGTGGGAGAAAGTACTCGAAACTAACTCCCAATCGGCAACGACTTGCTCGTCCTTACCCTCTTCCAGAATCTCGATTCGGTGATCGACGTCCAATTCCAAGCCATCCGTCAAGCTGTATTGTGGGCCTCCACGTTGATCGCCTTGATCCATGGGACCGCCAAGATCGCCCGCCGGATTCAGCTGCAAAAGCTGCGTATACGGTCGCAACCGTCGAGTCATCCGTGCTTGCGTTGATGAAATTGGGTCATTCGCCGAAAACAACACGGCGAAAACAAAGAAAAAGTGAATAATGATCGCCAACGACACCAAGCCCATCCAAAGGGAAGGCTGGGCGGCTTCGTTTAACGATTCTTCGGAGTTCTCAACAGACATAAAGCCCAGTTTGCTTGCTGCGTCGACCAATGTCGAGTGGGACAAAAGGAAAACCAAGTCGCCTTTCCTCCCCCTTTCTACTTCCTTCTCTTTCTTCGCTCGGTACTTTCCTTCTTCCCTCTGCATCTCCGCGGCTCTGCGTGAGAATCGGTTAAGTTGCCTTCTCTAGACGACTTCTCCTCCAACAATCACGCTAGGCAGCTAGGCAAAAAAATAGCCGGATCCGATTAGACAGATCCGGCTACTTTGTTTTTACAGCGAACATAAAGTTCGCATTTTCGCGTTTAGTTTAGCGACGGAAGCTAACAGCGCGAAGAATGAGAGGGCGACTGAAAGCAGCAGCTTCTGCGGGAGCTTCTTCTGCGGGAGCTTCTACTGCGGGTGCAGCGGGAGCTTCTTCAGTTGCTTCTGCGGGAGCTGGTGCTGATTCAACAGGTGTACCAGCGCAACCACATACTACTGGTTCGCAGCAAGCTGGTTCGCAGGCGGGAGCGCCACAGCAACGATCGCGACCACTGCATCGCTCACGTCCACTGCACTTTTCGCGACCACTGCAACGATCTCGTCCGCTGCACTTTTCGCGACCACTGCAACGATCTCGTCCGCTGCACTTTTCACGACTGCTACGCTCTCGGCCACCACACGAATCGCGGCCACTGCAACGATCTCGACCGCTGCACTTTTCACGACCGTCGCAACGATCCCGACCACTGCATCGATCGCGGCCACCGCAATCATCGGCAGCACTGCATCCACCGCAGCCACGTCCCGCTGCTACTTCGTTTTCTGCGCCCGTAAAGGCGAAACCAACGACCGCGAGTAAAGCTGCGGCCCCAAATACCAAGACACGATTCATAACTGAATCCTCCAAAAACAAAAATCTTACAGGTACCGTAAGCGAGTAAACTCGCCGCCGTCCATTAGCTGTACCTTCGATGTCGACGGCTCTGCTATCGAAGGTGTTTTCCGTTGATTAATGCACAGTAGGTAAAGCTTAACGATTAGGCAAACTTTACCGATGGTGTGAATTAGGTTGTAAAACTAACATCGCTGACACCAGTGTCAACTAGGGCGAGCAATTTATTTAAGGTGGGAGGCCAAGGCCTAATAGGAGGGATGTGTCAATGAATGACAATGTAGGGATTCGAAACAGAATATCAACTAGGCACAATAAAAAAGAAGGGCACATAGTGCACCCTTCTTGTGTCATTTCCATTAACCTGTGTAACGTAGGTAAATTAGCGATGGAGCGTAGGGTCGATTGGTTGCGCAGTCGCCGGCTGTTCTGCAACTTCGGGTCGGTTTGCGTCCAATTCTTGGACCCAGTCTTCAGGCTTTTCAAAATCCAAAAATCGTCCAGGATTTCCGGTCACCATACCGCGAATCCTCCATTGCCCCGCCTCAGTTGCCAATACCCAAGTTCCCGGAACGGTGAAGTTCTGCCCGTCTACCTCAATAACCATGTTGCATTGAACTTGAGCTTGATCGCCTTGCACGACAGCTGGCGAGATCTGAAATTGAGAGTTCGGATAGTCGCCAAACGGAATTTCGTGTTGTTCGAGTTGTTTTTGTGCCGTTTGCGTGAACAGCAAGTTGGCTCCAGCGTCGTCCCCAGCCTTGAGTGCCCCAATGAACAATGAAATGATTTGCTCAGGAGCGGCGTTCGGAGGGATGAAGATCTTGGGAGCGGCTGGCTGAACTGCCGGAGCGACGTTATTGGTCTGCCCTGGATACTGGGCGTTTTGCGATGGCGCTGAATTGTTAGCCGGCGCGAAATTCTGGTAAGTCGTATTCTGGCCCGAATTCGATGCCAAATCGCTGGGCGCACCCGTCGATTGCGGTACCGCCGGAGGCGCGTTCGCGTTGATTTCCGAAACGCCAGCCAAAG
>JBLHLE010000339.1:0-7160 GCA_047620805.1 Pirellulaceae bacterium | reverse complement strand
GTTCCCGAATCCTCTGCCCATCAATATTGACTGACTACGTAAAACTCATAAGACCTGCTGTTTTGCCGCACGCCAAAGACAGTCTTGCGCAATTGCTTGATTGGAACTGCGGCCGCTTCGAGCTCCAGTCGAGTTAGTTCGTTCAGCATTTCGGGACTATAAAAATGCATCACGACGCGTTGGTCCACCGGAATGCCTGCCTGCTTGAGAAGCTGGCGATCAAAACGCTGCACCGTACCGTCTTGCCAGACCATATAAAACCGTTTTTCTTCGGAGCCAGTTCCCGAGCGACGAGAAACCGTTCCCGCAAACCCTTTCGCGTAATCTGCCTTCGTGAAACCGCCACCTACGACACCCAACTCGATCCCAAATGCGTCGAGCTGCCGAGCGTATTCTTCCATCGATGTCGTTTCAAACCGTATTTGCCAGCGGCGATAGGGAGTCTCCTCAAGGCGGAGCGGGCGTTTGGTCCACTCCGTTCTCAGCGGGGTCTTGGTAAACGGAACATCTGGATCGCCAGCAGCCAGTGTCTTGGTAACGATTTCCGTCACAGCGACTAATGTCATATCTAAGTCAGCGCCTGTTTGCTGATCGATTTCGCTAAGTAGCGGTTCGTCCAGAGTGGGAACCGTCTTCTCTGTTACAACAGCATCGAATCGTTCGTTAACGTCCACCGGGCCCGAATTGTTCGCAGTGGTCTCGTAACTGATCCACATCAACCATAGTACGAAAGTCGCGAATCCCATTAGAAACAGCAGGGCCACCAACATTGCCGCCACGCGGTCGTAGCGACTAACTCCCAGGTCGCGAAACTCGCGATCAAAATCAGTCTCGCTACGAGAGATCACTTCATAATTCTGATAATTCATGCCTCACCTCAAGTTAAACCAGGTTTCTCTTAAAGCGTTCCTTTCCCCCTGTTAAAGCGTCCCGCTTTCCCCATAAAACGCTGTTCATTCCTCTTTAAGCGTTCCACTTTCGGAGATTAACAAATTAGCCCGTGTCCGCCAAACGCATTGTCAATTTCCCTTCATTCGCAGCGACCCGATCGGCGCATCCCCCTAGTAGCCAACGAACGTCGATCGTTTTATGCTGATGCGCTTGGAAAAACACGCAATCATGCACCGTAATAAAGGACAATAATCATGGCTGTAAAACAAATCGTGCCTGGGGAAACTCGCGTTGGTTGGATTGGCTTGGGCGTGATGGGATCGAGCATGTGCGGACACCTGATTGAAAAAGGGTTTTCCGTAACCGTCTACACTCGCACAAAAGACAAAGCCGAACCCCTGCTTGCTAAAGGCGCAACCTGGGTGGACAGCCCAAAAGCCGTCGCTGAACAAAGTGATGTTATCTTCTCGATCGTCGGTTTCCCCTCCGATGTTCGACAGTGCATGCTCGGCGACGATGGAGCTTTGGCCGGAGCAAGCGAAGGCGACATCTTGGTCGATATGACTACCAGCGAACCCTCTCTGGCTGTGGAAATTTACGAGGCGGGCAAGGCCAAGGGAGTTCACAGCGTTGACGCTCCTGTTTCCGGTGGCGATGTTGGCGCAAAAGAAGCTCGTCTATCTATCATGATTGGCGGCGACAAAGAAGTTGTCGACGCCTTGCAGCCCTGCTGGGAAGCGATGGGAAAAACCATCGTCCATCAAGGCCCAGCTGGCGCTGGCCAACATACGAAAATGGTCAACCAGACTCTCATCGCCACCAACATGATCGGCGTTTGCGAAGCTCTCCTCTACGCCCACAAAGCTGGACTCGACCTACCCACCGTTATGCAATCGGTAGCCTCCGGCGCAGCGGGAAGCTGGTCTCTGTCCAACCTGGGTCCGCGGATTATCGACAGAAACTTCGACCCTGGTTTCTTTGTGGAACACTTCATCAAAGACATGGGCATCGCTCTTGACGAAGCCAACAAGATGGGACTTTCATTGCCCGGACTCGCACTAGCGAAACAACTTTACCTATCGCTGCAATCCCAAGGCCACGGTCGCGACGGTACGCACGCTCTTCAATTGGCACTGTCGTCAATGTCTGGCATCGACTGGAAGTCGTGCTAAGAAACGGGTCGTGCTAAGAAACGGGTCGTGCTAAGAAGCAGGTCGTGCTAAGAAGCAGGTCGTGCTAAGAAGCAGGTCGTGCTAAGAAACGGTGGGCGGGCAACCGCAGTTAAAGCGATTTTCACAATCGGAAAAAGCGAAGCGGTTTTCCGTTTCGCTTTTTTTACCACTCGGGTCGTTTTAGAATCTCGCTAACGATCACCGAATTGATAATAGCGGTGCCAGAAATCATTTTTTTCAAATCGAGCTTCGGTTTTTTGAGCGCGGCCTCTTCGAGCACGTCGTCGGTCGTGGTCGGCGTGGACTCAAGATTCCCCAAGCGGTGATCTAGCTCGGCCACTTCATCAACTATCCGGTCGGTGCCAATATTCCCGAGCCGGTGCGGACCTGAGCCAGAATTACTTTGCGACAGAGTCTGCGGTGACAGAGTCTGCGGTGACAGTACTTGCGCTTCGATGATCTCGACATCGTCGTCCAAGATTTCCACCACCTCGCGGGGCGGCGATTGGATCGATTTTCGTTGTGCTGCCTGACGCAGGAAGTGTTCTAAGTCGCCACTCATTTTCTATCCCTCACTAGCTCTTGGTGCCAGTGGCAATGGACGTTCGCATCTCGGTATCCGCTTCGATATTCCGCAACTTGTAAAACTCCATGATCGCGAGTTGCCCACCTCTGAACGCGTCCGCAATTGCTTTGGGAACTTCCGCTTCTGCTGCGACGAGCATGGCGCGGCTATATTCGATATGAGCGGTATTCTCTTGCTCTTCCGCAGCCGCCATCGCTCGGCGACCTTCAGCTCGAGCGCGAGCGACGCGAGTATCCGCCTCCGCTTGATCGGCTTCCAGGCGAGCACCAATGTGGTCGCCCACATCGATATCAGCAATATCAATCGAAACGATCTCGAATGCCGTCTGAGCGTCCAAACGACGCTTGAGTACTGTCTGAGAAATCATATCGGGGTTTTCGAGTACGTCGGAATGACGCTTGGCGGAACCAATGGCGCTGACGATACCTTCGCCAACTCGAGCCACAATCGTCTCTTCGCCAGCTCCACCAATCAACTGTTGCAAGTTGGCTCGAACCGTAACGCGAGCTCTCACTTTCAACTGCACACCATCCTTGGCAACGGCATCGAGAGAATTCCTACCCGAGCCCTTGGCTGGGCAGTCAATAACTTTCGGATACACACTAGTCTGAACCGACTCCAATACGTCGCGACCAGCCAAGTCGATAGCTGTCGCTTCTCGAAACGTCAGCTTAATCGTCTTCGCCTTGTTCGCCGCAACCAAAGCCCGAATGACTTGATAGACATGACCACCGGCCAAATGGTGTGCTTCTAAACTATTCGATGTAATGTCGAGATCGCCGACTGCGCCGTCCATCAGCCCAGCTTCCTTCGCCATGATCATCGCGCGAACAATAACATGTGGCGGAACTTTTCGAAATGTCATACCGACCAA
Source organism: Pirellulaceae bacterium (assembly GCA_047620805.1). GTDB lineage: Bacteria > Planctomycetota > Planctomycetia > Pirellulales > Pirellulaceae > JBLHLE01. The sequence continues at coordinate 3,637 of JBLHLE010000339.1, read as the reverse complement.
ATCGGCCATTCCAACCGAAACGCCACTCATCCGACACTGCAGATACAATTTGGCATAGTTCATCAAGAATGCGAGCATCGCCAAACCAACAACGACGATAAACGCGACAATGGCAATAATGACCACAGGATTCATCTGGTGCTACCCTTCCGACTGTACTGTCCGTGTAGAAGACTTCAACTAGCACCGACATTGTACACGTTTCAACTGCCTAAAACACTCAGGTGCGCCGATTTTTAGCCGCGGAAACGACATGAAAAACACTGTTAACGCAGCGGCTCGTCGTCGAACGGATCGATTCCTAGCTGCTCAATCGGAATGTTCAATGGATCGATATAGCCGTCGTCAACGACGACATCCGAGACAGACAGGGGCTTTTCGGTCGGTCGCACTACGATCCGGTTCCCCCCAACCTGAACCACTTCGACTCGATTTCCCGTGTCGATCGGCATACCTTCGCTCACCGCGTCGTAGGTAAAGTTTTCGACGACAATCGCCCCGCTAGGCATCATCCTCGACTTGGCAACTCCCACTTTGCCAACCAAGCCGAGTTTTCTTTGGTATTCCTCCGTTTGAGGAACAGTTGCTTGAGCGTCGACGGGCAAATTCAAGATCATCCTTTTGCCTATCGGCGTATGCGGCCAAATCTTTATCAGCAGGCCAATCGCGACGGGCACTAGCACCATCTCTCCGATCAGAACGATCGTGCCGGCAAGTGCGCTGTGATAGTAGGCGTAAATAATCGCGGCAATAAAACAGATAGCCGAGAACACACCTAAGCTACCACCTGAAGGCACGAACAACTCCAAAGCCATCAGCAGTAGCCCAATTAAGAGAAGGACAATCGACCACAGCAATGGTTCCATGCTACACGCTCAACAGTTGTAATATCGTAACGATCCACCAACGACAACGGCTATTCTCGAGGCCATCCAACGGGCGTCGAACAGCCTCAAGAAACCTCGGCAGTCGACATGCGTTCAACGCGAATCGTTGTGCCGAACACTTCGACGACCCGCACGCCGGCACCTTTGGGAACTAATTCACTGTCGCTCAATACGTTGACAATCTCATCACCAAACCTCGCTTTGCCAGAAGGGGCGAGGCGAGTCGTCGTAATTCCCTGCTGCCCTAGCAAATGATCGAAGATCGCCATTCGCTCGCGGCGATCGATCACACTATTCTCTTCCGCACTTCGCGCCGCAATCCGGTCTCGAATAAACGGTATCTTTGGCAACACGACGGCGACCACGAAAACCGAGGCAATGATACCGATGAATCCCGCGGCTAGAGTAATTGCGGAACTGGAGAAAGCGTGCAACTGATAATCGTTCGTCGGCAAGACGAATGTTTGACTGGCGAGCACAATTGAAGTGATAACCAAGAGCGAACCGCCGATTCCGAAAATACCAAATCCCGGCAACACAAACATCTCCAAGAGAATGCACGACACTCCCACAACGAACAAAAGAATCTCCAGCCAATGCGCAGTACCGCTGAGGAATTGCCCCCAGAAAAATAGCACGAAGCACAACAAGGAAACGAATCCCGGAACGCTAAGCCCCGGCTGCTGACATTCGATCATCAACATCAAAAAACCGAAGAACAACAAAGTACGCGCCCACTGCGGCTCGGCGAGCTTCGCGATAGTTCGGTGAGCCCAATTGTGCTCCAGCTTGATTGGATCGCTGGTCAACCCAAAGTCGGATTTCAGTTGGTCGAAGTGGTCCGTTTCCAATCGCACCATCCCAAATGACCGAAGCTGACTCGTCGCCAATCCGTCGGTCAACTCGATCGTTTCGACAACCTTCCAATCTTCGCCCAACTCCAGCTCTTCAGCTTCCACTCGGGATATGACCTTGCGATTGTTGGTCACCTCCTGGCGATAATCGAGCAACTCCGTTTCCGGCGCGATCATGCCGTACAGCAGGGACCACGAGCGCTTTCGGTTTGTTGACAACAGCTTGATCGGATCCAACAGGGCCTCTTGCTGCGAAAGCCGGATCGTGTTGGTGCCGGGGCCGCCGATCGTTGCCGACTTACCGACAACCAGCTCGTCGCAAGCTAAAGCAATTAACGCGGAATCCGCGAGCGCCTGATGGGGGACGTAGGCAACGGTTTTGACTTGCCGAGGATCCTGCTCCGCCAACCACTGTGCCATCCGCAACGACTCTTCCGGCTGGCCGCCAGCACTATCGATCTCGATCAGGATAAAGTTGGTACCCTCGCGCAAACTAGTCTGTAAACTAGACAGAGCCCAGGAAATCGATTTGACATTTATCGTTCCGTGCAGCTCCAATTTCGCCGCCTTCCAATCACCAATTGGCCGATCGTTTTCAATCATCTCGACAGGAATCTTCAACGCCTCGGCAAGCTCCTTCAAGTTGCTTGCCAAATGCGTCGCGAATCCTAGCTTCAACCGCAACTGCCGACCGCTAAAGCTGCCCATTTCGCCAACCGGAATAATCGTCTCCCGCTGACGCACCGTGTATTGTTCCTGAAATTCCGCGAAGTCTTCGTCCGTCACATAATGCAGGCCGTCGAGAGTATCGACTCGGTACACCTGTAAGCTGGGATCTAACATCCCCACCGCGACGGATGAAGGGATCGTTCGGCGACGCGACGCTATATCGACATAACTTTGCTTGAGTGTTGCGTCCACGAATGACTCGTCAACGCCGGCGCGACCAAACTCAATTTCCGGAGCGACTATCAATTGCTCGCACGCCATGACAGGCAAAACTGCATGGCCTTGAAGTGTTTGCGGAATATATGCCACTGTTCGAACTTCAGAAAGACGGTCGCTCGCCAAATAACGAGCTAGCGCAAGCGACCTCTCGAATTGACTGCCGCTGCCATCGGACCCCTCGTCGCCATCAAATTGCAAAATCAAGATCGGTCGTTTAGTACTCGGCTTCATCTCGCCAAGTATCCGCTCTATCTGCTCGCGAACGTCACTGTCAAGCGTCCCCACGATTGGAACAGGTACAATCACCCGCCAAACTTGAGGCATCTTGTTCGCATCCGCGCCGCCAACCTCCGCTGCACCAACGCCGCCAATCTCGACCGCATCCTTTTCGTCATCCGCAATCCCAACGCCCACTCCGACTGACCACAGCAATAATGCGCAGAGAAACACATTTGATTGATGCACGCAGCCAAATCGCTCGCGGAAATCTCTGTTTGATCCTACTGTTTCCATCACTGATTCGTCTGACTGTTGTTTTCCGTCTGCCACGCAATCAATTGACCACGGACGTATTTATACTTCGCCCGATCACTAAACTCCTTGAGTTCATGCCAAATCTTGGACGATCATTGCAACCGCCTTGGGAATTGTCATCCGCCGCAACAACCTGCCGCTAACTATAGAACTCGATTGAGTTTGCAAATCACTGGATTATAGGTTTGCGACCGATGGGAGCAAAGCTCGCCGGAACGGATGGAGTAGCCAAGTGTTATCAATCCGTTGTCATCCATTACATTAGCGCCATCGTTTTGACTCCACTTTATTACAATCGGGAGAACCAACCGCGACGCCACTATTTAACATAAACAATTTACCATAAAGATGTTACATCGGACACAGTGCGATGAGTATGGGTTTGGCACGCCGTCTGCATATCTATAGTTAGTA
>JBLHLE010000338.1:0-7163 GCA_047620805.1 Pirellulaceae bacterium | reverse complement strand
GAAGTGCCGTAGTGTCACCGTATCTCGCTCCTTCCAAATTTGTCCGACCCAACGAACCTCCTGGCGATTTCGAGCCGCCTGAGAACCGAAGACGACATTGAATGCCGTTTTCGGCGGCCCAATTATCTCCATCCCGAGATTGCCGGGAACAGCCGTTTCTTCCCCAGCAAAATCGCCAGCGTCTGCCCGAATCTCAATTATGGCCATCCGCGACGGAGCATCATCGTGTTCCTCAAGATATCGATCCAATACTTCGATTGTGGTGAGGAGGCCCGAGTTGTCGTAGTATCCTCCGTCGGCGGCGTGGTACGAGCCAGTTGGATTCTTACTTGAGGAATCCGCAGCATTCGCTTGCGGCGTGGCATAGGGAAACGATGCAGATAATCTCGCTGCCGTTACGAGCCGCATGTCGCGGTCGAGCTCCCGCGAATTCCTCGCGCGGTCGAGCAACTCCTGCTTCTTAATTAGCGCCGTCAGCGGCTCTGTCGCGTTCGTGGTTGGAGGCTCGACAATAGCGGGCGACAACAAATACCGTTGAGCACTTTCTTGAAAGCATGAATTGTAGATATGGAGAGGATAGTCACCTTTCTTCACGTTCTCTGCCAGTGAAGACAATGTCGGCGAATTTGTGACGTGCTTTTCCCAGGCAAGCTCTTGTGCCCAGCCGCGATCATAGGACCCCAGCGAAGATCCCGCGATCAGTCGGGGGAATTCAAGGTAGGCGATGCCCCAAACCAGTGCCGTCAAACTTGAATCTCCAGCGGCCTTCGACGCGCTTACGGTGGAACCAGATTTCAAAACAGCACGATCGTAATAGTAAAGACTTCCCTGCGAGCCCCCGGACACTGAACTTATTAAGCCAACCTGATCGCCGAACCCGTCAACTTCTTCCTCGAGGTGCTCTAGCGCATAGGCCGTCCAAAGTGCAGCCCTAATTCCACCTCCACTCGCAGCCACAGCAACGAACGGACGCTCGTTTCCTGCCGACGCCTTTCGCTGCTTTTTGACTCTTGCCGCCAACGCTTCATTAGCCGTAAAACTGGGAGCATTCTCCGGCCATTTCGAGACGCGATAAACATGGTTGTTTGGAATGAGCACTAAAGCCACGCCGACCAAACCGAGCATCAGTGCGACGGGAACCCGATCTTTGTCAAATACATATCCGACAAAACCAAACATCCAGGTCAACAGGGTCAGAATACAAAGCAGAATTACCAGTGCTGGAAGTGAAGAGTTGAACGAAAACGTGGGAATGAATAGCCCACCCATCGCGATCACCACCAATAGCGAGCAAAGGAAGAACCCAGCAGCGCGGTTGTGAACCACGCGCATCGCTGGCGCGATATTAAAGTCGCGGTCAATGCGAAGGTAAACGGCCTTAAACCGTTCCAGCAACGACGGATTCTCAGGATTTCCGTAAGACTCTAATTCGTCATTCCACGCAGCAGCTCTGCGTTTTTCTTTTTCCTCATCTCCACGAGCCTGCTGTGCTCCTAACCGCTCGAAAATCGAGCCGCTCAAATACCGAACTACCAGGGCACAGCCAACTCCAATCGCCAGACCGATAGCAGCGTTCACACGACTCGAATCGGCGTTAATAAACACGATTGCGAACAGCGGCAAGGCCAGCAGAATCGCCAGTAGCGCGACACTAAACGGAAAGAGCACGTAGCCTGAAACGGCTAAGTTCTCCGCGATAGTTTTTCCAACGTGTTTCCAACCAGCTTTGACATCTGCTGGATTCAGTTTCTTTTTAAATGGAAGCATGCAACGCAGCGGAAGGCTGATCCACGTGAGCTTAAACGTATACACAATCGCCCAACAATAAAATGCGGCGATGAATCCAAGCAGTATGGTTCCCCAAAAACTAATCACAAAACTATTGGCCAGCATGGCCGGAGCCCTCGCCGGACCCAAGATCGGCAGCAACACCAAGATCAGCCCAAAGATGATGGAATAGCGACAAAAATAGAGGTATTCCGTCACGTAGTACTTGGCCTGAAAGTAAGTCACTAAGAGGACAAGGAACAGTATGAAGACTCAATAACCGATAACGGGAAGCAACACCATCATCTGCAACCTCTGGGTGAAGGTTCAAGTACATGACACGTCGAGTTGCGATGCTAGAAGTAAACCAAAGCAAAGCGGTCGCCGTTGAGATCTGTTCTTCTAACTAGAACCCGCCGACGCCAGCATAACGCTCGTCTCGACAACACGCAAGGAACCAACTTTCGTAACGCGTCCCGATCGTTATTGCGAGATTGGAAACGCGTGGTCATTCGTTGGACCCATCCTGGCTACCGGACAATTCCCAAACAAGGCGACCCAAACAAGGCGACCCAAACAAGGCGACCCAAACAAGGCGACCCAAACAAGGCGACCCAAACAAGGCGACCCAAACAAGGCGACCCAAGCAAGGCGACCCAAGCAAGGCGACTCAGACAAGGCGACTCAGAACTCGCACCCCCAATCAGAGTTAACCAAAAGGTTGAATTGCCTCGGAGTAATACTTGAACGAACGCAGCTCGCTATCGTGCTGGAGGCGGAGTGTCGATCCAGCGTCGTTCCTTGTGCGAACATAATACGGCATCAGCTATTTGCTGCGCGTACCAGCCATCGTAGAAACTGGGAACGGCATCGCGAGATTCGGTGATTGCGGAAACGAATTCCCAGACCAAGTCGTAACGAAATACGGTAGCGGGAACGCCATCGTCGGGATCGCGGGGGCTTGCAGTTGGTTTGAGAAACTCTTCTGGAACAGCAAGTGGCGCCAGATCTGAACCGGTCTTGCCAAACAAGAGAGTATTCGGTTCGTGCAGTCGGTAAACGGCCGAGGCCTGGGAACCATTTATCTCGGCCCATTCGTGGCCAAAGCCCGAAAGACCATAACCCTTGGCCAGAGTAGTGCCTTCCCAAACACCGGTAGCCCCTGACTCAAACTCGCCGATCAAACTCGACCAGTCGTCTACGTTTGACTCGGGACATGCCTGACCATCCGTCGTGACATCTCGCGGCGCGAACCGAGCCACCGCGCCAGTCACGCTTTTTAGCGGGCCCAACAAATCGATGGCAAAATCCAAACGATGGATCGTCATGTCAAACAGATCGCCGGCGCCGGCAGTATCCTTGTATTGCCGCCATCCCCAACTCGTTTCGGGCCAGTCGAGGAATCGTTGCGAGCGGAAATGCCGCAGTTCGCCAAGTTCTCCCGCCTCCGCCAGATGTTTCAGGAATCTCATCGCCGGGGCAAAGCGATACGTAAAAGCGGTCATGTGAACAACGCCGGCGTCGCGCGCCGCTACGTACATCTCGCCGACTTCGGTCGCGGTTAAGCCCAGTGGCTTCTCACACATAACATGCTTGCCGTGCTTAGCTGCTGCCACCGCGATTGGGCGATGCGAGAAATTCGGTGTCGCAATGATTACCGCATCGACATCCGAACGGGCACAAAATTCTTCCGGATCAGTCGATGTCACGTCAATCCGCCAGTCAGATTTTCGCTGCTTCAGCAGTTCTGCATTTGTGTCACAAACTCCCGCCAACTCAGCCCGCGGATCGAGTCGAATTCCGGGTACATGGTGATAATCGCTAACCGCGCCAGCGCCAATGATACCGATGCGAACTGGTTTTGAATGAGACATGTTATGTGCTTTACTGAAGAGTATATGCGTTAGTTGATGAGCCAAATTTCCAAAAAGAACAGGCCTTCCTCGAACTGGCCTTCCTCGAATCGGCCTTCCTCGAATCGGCCTTCCTCGAATCGGCCTTCCTCGAATCGGCAACGAAATATGGTGGGGCTGAGTCAGAAGACGAGTCGGCTCATTCTCTGGGTTGGTATTGTATTCCGACCGGGACGAACTCAGCAACTCGTGCTGAGCCCAGAAGATGGCTGCGAGCAACCGCAAAGGCAGTCATCTTATCCCGATTTCTTTAGACAATACCGTTCGTTTGGTGAGCCACTAGGAATTTTTCACATTTCCCTTCACCAATCAACTGACTAGCCCTTCCATGTGAAATTGATGTCTTCCACGAACTCGTCCAAAGTTGATTCATCATTAGATTCAAGTTGATTCATCATTGCGACCAAGCTCTTGAGTCATTCCGACTCGTCGTGCTTTTCACCGTGAACGTCACTCACTGATAGTCAGAACTCCTGCTCAAATCGATCGTGGTTTTTCCACTGCGAAAAATCAGGAATGAAAGACTCGCGAACCTCTTTGATTGAATCCTAAACGGCCAGCGAGGCACACGGTCGGATCCGGTTAACGGGTATTGCGCAGTCTAAACTGCTTAAAGCCAGAGCTGAGCCTAACGCGCCTAACGCTCTCTGGCAGTATTGCTGTGGTCGAAAGATTTCACCGAACGCGCAAGGAACTCCTGCGATTGATCACCGTCCCAGAGCAGCAGCTCGAGCACGAGCGGGAAGTGCAGCTGCTGGGGAATTGGTGTATTTGTGTTCACGGTGAAATTCGCTGGGCCAATTCACGGAGTCCAAGTTTGCAACAAAAAACGCCGCGCAGGTGCGCGGCGTTTTCGTTTTGTCGAATTGTCGAGTTTTTGAGCTGTCGCTGTTGAGCTACTTTATTGTTGACATGCGTCGCTATTTGCCCACGCAGTACAGCTTGGAATTCGTGCGGATATACAAGTTACCGCTGGCCGCAATAATGGAGGAACGGATAGGACCGTCACCGATGCGTTCTTTGTCCTCCATTGGAATCGTGCTGATCACCTTGCCATCTTTCGCGTTAACTACGGTCGCTTCGCCGTCGAAGTTCAACAGATACACTTTGCCGTCAGCACACATGGGAGATGATTCCAGCACCGCTCGACTCTCAATTTGAGTAGTCCATTTGACTTTGCCCGACTTAGGTTCGACGCGGGACACGATCCGGCGACTCTTGCTCAGAATGAAGAAGTCGCCATCGTAGAAAGCGGGAGTGGGAACATCGGACGTCAAGTTGCGATCTTCTTCACTTACCCAATGCAAGTCAGCGTCTTTCAAAGTGCCCGACTTGTCCGTCGGCACAGCATAGATGGGGCTCTTTTTCGGAGCGCACAACAAAACCACTCCGCCTCCTGCGACGGGGGAGGGGACCAGTCGCCAATGTCCGATCTTGGCAGGGTTCCAAGTTTCCCAACGCCACAACTCTTTGCCGGATTCGAGGTCGTGGCCAGTACAGGCATCGCCGCCGTTAATCAACAGTTGCTCCCGTCCATTGTGGACGTAGGGAGTCGGCGTGGTGAACGCCTCGAGTGACTCGCCCACGGCTTTGCTTGGTCGCACGTGCCGCCACAATTCATCGCCCGTTGCGGGGTTTAGGGCCAGGATATACGAGTCGGTATTCCGCGAACGATTCTGCAGGACCTGCAGATAAAGTTTACCCTTGTAGATTACGGGGCTGGTGCTGAATGTCCATCCGAATGCAAATGGCCCAACATTCTTGCTCCACACTTCCTGGCCGTCGAAATCGTATCCGATGAGATCTCCATTGCCATAAAAGAAGACGACAACTTTGCCATCGGTGGCAGGTGTCGGAGCGGCGAAAGTGCTGCGGCTATCTTTGCGAATTCCATCGGCAATCTTGTGGCTCCAACGTAGCTTACCTTTGGTGCGGTCGAAACAGAGTGCTACCAGCGATTCGTTTTTCGTATCCGTACTGGAGACGAAAACGTGGTCGCCGGAAACGATCGGCGTCGAACCGCTAACGCCAGGTAAGTCGACGCTCCAGGCAATGTTCTCGGTACGACTCCAGTTGCTAGGCAGATTCGTTTCGTCTGACGAGCCATCAAAGTTGGGGCCGCGAAGCTGGGCCCAATCCCCGGCCGATGCCGTAACGCTAACTAATAGTGTTAACGCAACTGCGTTTACAATTCTCATCGCTTGGTCTCCTGTTGTTTTGATCGCGAAAATGATGACTAACAGTTTACTCAACCAAACCGGCTCATTGACAACCCAACATGCAAGATTGTGCCGAAATTGCGATTTCTTTGGGGCTCTGCCGAGCGGGAAAGTCGACGAATCGCCGATTTTGGACCCGCTTCCCGCCGGAAATACGGTCGGCTAAATCTTCGCCGTAATTCCTGGCGACAGGATTCCGTTCCCGCACACGATCCGTTCAACACTAGAATAGCTCAAGGAGATCCGAGCGAAGCTATAGGAATATCGCAGCGTAATCCCATTCTTCTACCGCGGAGCCGTTCCACAACCTCAGGCCTGTCACCAAGAAATGCAAAGCCCCGTGAATCAATGAGATTCTCGAGATTTGAATAAGCGAGGCCGAGGGGACTCGAACCCCAACCACCGGATCGGCAGGGGGTGAGTTGCAAGCTGTTGAATTGCAAAAGCTTAAAAAATCGCTTCCCGCCGTTTGCACCACTCACACGCCATTACAATCATGCCATTACAATCATGCCATGCGGGGCTCCTAAAATAAGAAGTGCAACCGAGTCGCAAAGTCGGTCGTTTTCACATGGATAATCTCTCGTCGCGGCCGGGTGATTGCAGACGTTTTTTTGGGACCACAGCGAAATGCGACTCTTTTTCTCAGGATCGTTAGGAAATGTACCCACCAAGCGGCAAGAGTCTTTTAAGAAGGCAGCCTCTGATCTTGGTCGCGAGGCGGCTCGGCGCGAGCACGTTCCTTTGCTTCACAGTGAGAAGCGGAGCACGATTGACTACCACGTGGTAGCGGGACTCCGCAATCTCGCTAAGCACAGACGCACCAAGATCGAGGTTGAGATTCACCGGGGAATCCGAGACGAGGATGTCTTTAGAGGAATCGCTGAATTGGAAATAAAGCACAGACCCTACCGATGGGTGGACGACCTCGTGGACAAACGACTCGGGGCCCGGGCTGGGGCAGTCGTTGCTGCGGATGCGGTGGTCTTAATGGGAGGGGGTCGTGGTACCGAGATGGTTGGCCGTCTCGCTGCGGATCTCGGTCGACCGGTAATCGCGATCGGGGCGATGGGCGGCGCTGCCGAAATGGTCTACATCGCCAATGAACCCTGCTATTTGCAACATCCAGATGTATCACCTCTCATGCGAGTGCTCACTAGCGATTGGCATCAAGATAGCGCCGGAGCTGTCTTGGACATCTGCGAGATCCTAGCGGACAAACATAGCTACTTCCTAAGCTACGCTCACAAGAATGTCCAATTTG